>JAEWQT010000339.1 GCA_023399105.1 Pseudomonadota bacterium
ACCTATGACATGGTGAACGGTGTTTACGACCAGTTGGTAACGGCTGAGCCGGACGTGCAGTTGGTAGTAAGCAATGCTGAAATTATCGGCGATGCAGCACTGGTGGCTTCGGCCCGTGAGGCGGAACAAAACCTGGTGGCCCTGCGCAATAAAATTGATGAAGACATTATCGCCGCCGCACAGGTTGAAGGCAGCTGGCAGGAATTTGATGCCTATTTTATGCAACAGCTGGAAGCATTGGTGGCAGTAGAAAATCAGGTGTTTCCGTTAATTGAATATCGCCTTACTCAACGCCTGAATGAACAACAGAACCGTATTACGTTACTGGCCACGGTGTTGCTGGTGGCGCTGACCATTATTGTGTATCTGTACCTCGCCTTTTTTATGTCCATTCGTTACACCATTAAGCGTTTTTCAGCCACGGCCCGCGATATTGCCCGGGGCGACCTGACCCAGGAAATCCGCTTTAATGGCCGTGATGAAATGGGCCAGTTGCGTGATGCCTTTAACGAAATGATCACCAATATCCGCGCCACCTTAAGTGCGGTGAAAGACAGTTCAGAATCGGTCAGCAGCAACGTTAATGAAGTAGAAAGCATTGCTAACCGCAGTCGTAAAGCGGTGCAGGATCAGCTGGAACAAACCAATCAGGTGTCCAGCATTATCCGTAATGTGGCAGAACATGCCGGCAGTGTTACCCGTCTGGCCGAAGAAGCTGAACAGGCGGCTCACACCGGCCATGAAAAATCGGATGAAGCGGCGCGGGTGATTACCAACGTGATGGGCGAAATTGGTCGTTTATCCAATGAGATGTCCAACTCCATGGAAGCGGTTAACCGGTTGGCGGAAAACTCATCCAGCATCAGCAGTATTCTGGCCACGATTAAAGGTATTGCCGAACAAACCAACCTGCTGGCGCTTAACGCCGCGATTGAAGCAGCCCGGGCCGGTGAACAGGGCCGTGGTTTTGCGGTGGTTGCGGATGAAGTGCGGACACTGGCAAGCCGTACCCAAAAATCGGCCAGCGAAATTGAAGGGCTGATCAGCGATGTGCAGAAAAATATTGTTAGCGCGGTAGAAACCATGGAAGTGAACCGTTCCATGGTGGAAAAAACCGTCGCCAGTTCGGGGCAGGTGAATACCACGCTGCATGAAATTCAGACCAGTATGGGCGATATTCAGCATAAAACCGCCGATATTGTTACTACCGCCAACGAACAGCGCCGCAATGCCATGGATCTGGAAAATAACCTGGAAGTTATCCGTGAAAATGGCCAGCAGACTTCGGCTAACGCCGAAGGAACGGTGCAGGCGGTACGTCAGACGCAGGCCATTACCGATGCGCTGTCACAGCGGGTAGCCGCCTTTAAGGTGCATTAATGTATTGTTAATGCCGCCGTCACGCAGACAAAAAAGCCACGCAATTGCGTGGCTTTTTTGTGGCTGCAATAGCAGAAAAAATTACTGCTTATGCCGGCTTTGCCACAGCACCTCAGTGCCACCATCGCGGCGTGCCAATACCCGCGCCAACACAAATAACAGATCCGATAAACGGTTCAGATATCTCAGGCCGGTTTCATGCACAGCTTCCTGCTGCAGCAGTGCCACATAGGTACGCTCAGCACGACGGGCAACGGCACGGGCCATGTGGCAGTGCGCAGCCGCAACGCTGCCACCGGGCAGAATAAAGTCTTTCAGCGGTGGCAGGCTTTCGTTCCAGTGCACTAAATGCTGCTCCAGCTCGCTGAGCATGACTTCATTCAGCAAGGTGTAACCCGGCATCGCCATTTCCCCGCCCAGATCAAACAAATCGTGCTGCACCTGGCTTAATAAGGGTTGCAGCTCATCCTGTCCGGTCAGGCTGGCGCGCAGCACCCCCACCCAGGAATTCAGCTCGTCAATATCGCCCAGAGTGGCAATGCGCAGGCAGCTTTTACTGACCCGGGAACCGTCGCCCAGACCGGTTTCACCGCGGTCGCCGGTTTTGGTGGAAATTTTGGAAAGACGGTTGCCCATAAAGATTATTCCTTATTGTCAGAAGTCAGCGCGAAGGCCAGCATACCATGTACGGGTAAAGTTCACGGGGTAAATGGCATCATCACGAATCCATAGGCCGTTGCTCTGATCAAACAGATTCTGTACCTGAACATAGGCACTCAATTTGCCGAACTGATGCTGATAGCTGATATCCGTACTGTTAAAAGCTTTTTGTTTCTGACTGAAACTATTGGCAAAATCATTGGCGGCCAGAGCTTTGCTGCGCCAGGTTTGGTTGATGCTGAACGAGCCACGCTCGCTGGCCTGGTAATTTACTCCCAGGGTTGCACTGTGTTCAGATACCCCGGGTAAATCTTTACCATTAAAGACGCCGGCACCGGAATCTTCGCGGTCGATAATGGCGCGTGTCCAGCTGTAATTCAGACGAACGGCAAGCTGTTCGCTGGCCTGATACTGGTTCTGCAATTCAGCACCGTATTTGTGCGATTCATCGATATTGGTGTTGCTGAAAGTTTGTGGATTGTAGTAAATCTCATCCGTCAGATCCGTATAAAAAATAACGGCCTTGAGTTTATTGCGGCTGTGCAGATGGTTCAGGCCGAGGTTAACTGTGCGTGACTCGGCCGGATTGATAAAACCATTAAAGACGGCACCGATAGGGTCCCAGTTATTGTCATACAGCTGAATAAAAAAACGGTCAATGTCCGGTGCCTGAAAACCCTGGTTCAGGTTGGCAAAGACGGTTAGTTGTGCAGAAAGCTGCTGGTTAATACCCAGATCCCAGGCCGTAAGATAATGATTGTCCTGTAAGTCGGTACCTGTGCCCTGATACTGATAGTCAGCCTTCTCTCGCCGCCAGCCGGCGCTGATGCGGGTGTCCTGCAGGCGGTATTCAGCCTGAATATAAGCAGCACTGTT
>JAEWQT010000351.1 GCA_023399105.1 Pseudomonadota bacterium
CGCGGGGTTCCGGCCACTCGCTGTCCGGTTGGTCGTCCAGCCGCTGCAGCGCCGCCAACCCCAGCCGTAACGCCGCCAGCACCGGGCTGGCCGTCACCAGCACTTCACCGGTGCCCAGCGTCAGCAACAGCAACATAAACAGATTGGCACCGGCCAGCTCACCAGCGCCAAATGCATTGAAACCCAGCGCCAGCACCGCCACCGTCAGCCCGATCAGCAACACCTGCGTCAGCAGCAACATGGCTTGTTGCCGGTTCACCGCCTGCACTTCTTGCTGGTCCGCTTCAGCGGCTTCGCTGCGCAGCTGATCACCGGCGGCCGCCAGCCGCTGATGCAGCGTCAGCGTGCGGCCATTACTGAGTAACGATGCCGCACTCTGCCATTGTTGGGCGCGCAGCCGGTGCAGACGGTCTTGCGGCTCCAGTACGCGGCGGCTGTACAGCCAGGGCATCAGTCCCACCGTCAGCAGCAGTACCGGCAAGGCGACCCAGAGTGCCGGCGGCAGTACCAGTGCCAGCACCAGCACATAGCCTGCACTCACCGCCAACACCACGGTGGCGGGCAGCAGCGCCGACAGATAAATGGATTCAATGTGCTGAATATCCTGCAACAGGCGGCTGGAGGTGGCATGACGGTTCAGCTGCTGTTCGTACCAGGGCTGCACCGCCAGCTGGCGGAACACCCGCGCGCGCAGCTGCGAAATCAGCCGGAAGGTGGCTTCATGGCTGGTCAGACGCTCGCCGTAACGCCCGGCGGTGCGGGCAATGGACAAGCCGCGCACCATGGCGCCGGGGGCAAAGAAATTAAACACCGCGGCCGTCGCCGCCGTTAAACCGGCCAGCGCCGCCGCGGAAATAAACCAGCCCGATACCGCCAGCAGGGCAATGCCGGCGAAAGCGGTAATCACCGCCAGCAAAATCCCCAGTAAGGCCATGCCTTTGTGCTGCCACAACAAACGCCAGTACTGGCGGTGCAGAGAATGACGAGTCATACCGCACCTCCGCTCAGCGTGATTTCAGCATCAAAAAAACCATGCTCCGCCAGCCGGTGGCTGGCCATCACCAGCATGCCGCCGCCCTCGCACCATACCTGAAGGCGCTGCAGAAACTCCGCGACGGTATCGGCATCCAGATTGGCGGTGGGTTCATCCAGCAACAGCAACGCCGGCCGGTGCAGAAACACCCGCGCCAGCGCAATCCGCTGGGCCTGGCCACCGGATAAATAACCGCCGCTGTCGCTGATCACATAGTCGAGTTGCCCCGGCAACGCCTGCACCACCGCATCGGCGCGGGCCTGCTGCAGCGCGGCCCAGAGTTCAGCCTCACGGAACTGGCCACCCAGGGTGAGGTTGTCGCGGATACTGGCAAACAGCAGTTCGGGCCTTTGCGATAAATACCCCACCTGCCGGTACCAGCCCGGCTGCTGCCACAGCGACTGCGCCGTACCGTTGATCCGCACCTCGCCGGCGGCCGGTTGGCGCAGGCCTGCCAGCGTATCCAGCAAGGTGGTTTTACCAGAACCGGACGGGCCATTGAGCAGCAGTTTCTGCCCCGGCCGCAGAGTAAAACTAACCGGCTCGTGTACCGGGCTGGTTGCGCTGCCACTGACCAGTTCTACCGCCTGCAACTGCTGCAAGGCCGGAATGCTGGCCGTTTCCTCCTGCGGGCTGGCAGACGACTGCGCCAGCGCCTGCAGACGCAGTAACTGCTCGGCCATGCTCATGGCGTTGGAGCGCTCGTGATACAGCGCGCCCATTTTACGCAGAGGCGCGTAAAACTCCGGCGCCAGCATCAGCAGAAACACGCCATCGAATAACCCCAGCGGCGCCCAGCTGCCGGCTTCGTACATGCCCAGAAAATGCAGCCCCAGATACACCGCCACCAGCGCCACGCTGATGGCACTGAAAAACTCCAGCACCGTGCCGGACAAAAACGCCAGCCGCAGCACCTGCATGGTGGATTTCCGGTACTGCTCCGACTGTTCATACAGAGCATCCGCCTCCGGTTCGGTGGTGCCGGCCAGCTGCAGTGCCTGCAGGTTTTTCAGACGGTCGGCGAGCAAATCCCCCAGCCGGTTCAGCGCCTGCAGATTGGCGCGGCTGGCGTCGGCGGCTTTCCAGCCCACCAGAACCATAAACACCACCACCATGGGCGCGGTGAGCAGCAGAATCAGCGCCACCATCCAGTTCACCGTCAGCGCCGCCAGCAAAATGGCCAGCGGCATCAACAGCGCCAGCCGCTGCTGCGGAATGTAGTCGGCAAAATAGCCGCGCTGGTTATCGATTTCGCGGGTCAGCAGATTGCTGATTTCGGCCAGTTTAAAGGCCGGAAACAAACGGATATTGAGGGCAAAACACTGCTGCAACGCCTGCTCACGCAGGGCATTACGGATGGCCAGACTGGCGCGGTTGCCGGTGAGCGTCTGCGCGTACACCGCCAGCGTGCGCAGCAGCAGAATGCCCGCCAGCTGCAGCCAGCCGGCGACATCCGGCAGCGATGACTGCGGCTGATAAATGGCGTTATCCAGCGTACGCGCTACCCACAACGCCAGCAGAATGGTGGCCGCCACCTGCACCAGCCCGAACAGGGTCGACAAGGCATTCTCCAGACGAGCAGCCCCGGCAGCACGGCGTAATAAGGTTTTGGCACTGGGTTCGCTACCCGTGGCTGACTCTGACATAAACACAACATCCGGCAACACAAAGGAAAACGAACCGCAGTGTACCGACAGCGCTGCCGGTGCGCACGGCCTGACTGCCAGCTGTGTCTTTTTGACGCAGAGCTGAGCGGCCTCAAGCAACAGGCGCTGATGCCGATACAGAAAACATCTGTTCGTTAAATGAGTGGTCAGCCATGCATATTCAACGCTCTGCCGTGCAACTCAGCAGCCTGCAACAACAGGCCACGCTCGCCAGCCGGGTGCGTTCCGCCAGCGTCACCGAAACCACCAACGGCAATAATACCCAGGGTGCCGAGCTGCAGCTGAGCCGCGAAACCCGCGAACAACAGGCCCTGCAGAGCAGCAGCCAGGTGAGCGTTGGCGATGAGCAAACCCGCTATTACAGCCAGCAGTTTCTGGCGCAGCAACTGACGGAATCGGTCACCAACCTGAAAGTGGACATCAGCAAACTGCATTCCCAGGTACAGGAAGACCGCCAGGGCGTGCGCGTGGAAATCCGCCATATCACCGAAGTGGAAAGCGCCCAGCAACTGAGTTTTGAAGCCCTCGGGCAAGTGGAAACCAGCGATGGCCGGCGCATCGACTTTATGCTGGCGCTGGATTTCAGCCGCTATCAGAAAGAAGAACAGTCGGCGCTGTTTCGCGGCAACGTGAAACTGGTGGACCCGTTAATGATCAACCTCAACGGCGAACCCATCGCCCTCAGCGACCAGACCTTTGATTTTGACCTGAACAGCGATGGCAACACCGAAGCCATCGCCCAGACCGCACGCGGCACCGGTTACCTGGCCTTCGACCGCAACGGCAACGGTGTGATTGACGACGGCAGCGAACTGTTCGGCCCGCAAACCGGGCAGGGCTTTGCCGAACTGGCGGCCTACGATGAGGATGGCAATGGCTGGATCGACAGCAACGACAGCCTGTTCCCGCAGCTGAGCCTGCTGATGTTTGAAAACGGCGAACCCGTGCTGATGTCCGCCGCCGACGCCGGCCTGGGGGCGCTGTATCTGGGCAGCGCCAGCGCCAACTACAGCCTGCTGGACAGCGCTGGCGAAGTACAGGGCAGCATCCGCAACAGCGGCGTGGCGCTGAGCGAAAACGGTAACGTGCTGTTACTGCAGGAAGTGCATCTGAAGGTGGAAAACCAGCCCGACGCCGGGCCGGATAAGCTGCCGACCAATCTCTGGTCCATCAACCCTACGCCGGTGCTGAGCATTGCAGCTAATGCGGAAGTCGGGCAGATGATCGGCACCCGTATCAGCAGCCTGAACCTGCAGCAATGGGTGGCCGAGAGCATGAATGGTTTTAATCTGGCCGACCACCGCGGGCCGGATTTACCGCAGCAATACTGGGCCAATCTACCAGAGACCATGCAGCGACCGG
>JAEWQT010000007.1 GCA_023399105.1 Pseudomonadota bacterium
ATGCTGGATGTGCTGGCCGAGCTGCAGCAACCGGCGGTTAAAGCGCAGTTTGATCTGTACCACATGGCCAGAATGGGCGTGCCGCTGGTGGAATTTATCCGCGCAAATATTGGCAGCATTGGCCATATTCAGTTTGCCGACACGCCCGGACGGGGTGAGCCAGGCACTGGTGAGCTGGATTTTGCCGCTGTTGTTGCTGCGATTACCGAGTCCGGTTATTCCGGCTGGGTGGGTGCGGAATACCGCCCGAGCGGTCCGACCAGCAGTACGCTGGGCTGGGTGCCGGCCTTTACCAGAGCTTAAAACAAATCAATCTGGCCTGGTTGCGCCGGTTTCGTTTCCGGTGCTGGCCCGGTCGCCGCAGTCGGCGTGCCGGTATTAGCGGCGGTGTCCGGCTCGCTGAGGGCGGTAAACAGATCCGGTTGCGGTGGCAGGGGGTCTTCCGCGGCGGCCGGTTGTAACGCCGCCTGTTTGGCGGACAGCACTTTCAGGCGGCGCTTTTCGCAAAGATTAACGATCAGCTGTTTCTGGAAATTACTGAACTGGTTCCAGTACAGGCGCTCATCGCGGCTGCGGAAACAGCCTTTGCAATAGCCACGGTTATTCAGCTCGCAGATACGCTTGCAGGGGCTGGGAATGTCAAAAAACTCACCCTGATCAATCATAACAGGCCGTTAAAACACAAGAGGCGTTCAGCTTACCAGCAGCTGTGCCAGGGGCAAAAACAAAACAGCCCGCAGGCTTGCGCATGCGGGCTGTCGGGAGAAACACTAACCAGCTGGATTACAGCGGGGTAACGTTCTCGGCCTGTGGGCCTTTTTGACCTTGGGTAACTTCCATGGTCACTTTCTGACCTTCAGCCAGAGACTTACGGCCATTGCCGTTGATCGCGCTGAAGTGAACGAATACGTCTTTGCCAGATTCTTGAGCGATGAAGCCGAAGCCTTTTTCATCGTTGAACCACTTGACGGTGCCTTGAACTAAATTTGCCATGCTTTTTTTCCTGAGTAATGCGCCGGTTGAAACCGGCCTTGCTATTCATCTGGCATTATCATCGATACTGGCCGGCGAACCGGAAAACAATCAATCAATGCCGCTATCGACCAGTATCTTGCATATCTTACGAATATGGAGCACTCGCCAATATGTTCCAACTCGAGTCAGAACGCAGTCATAGTAGCTTACTTATTCACGCCTACCAAGCGTTTAGAACCCCCGATTGGCAACATTTTTACTGTTACAGATCAGGCTTCGTGCCGCTTCCGGTCAGGATGGTTATACTGGGCAGCGTTTTTATTATCCGGAGTTGTCGTGCTGCCCGCCCGCCTGTTGCTCATTCTGCCACTGTTGCTGTGCCTTACCTTCTTCGCTGCCGGGTTGCCATACATGGCCGGCTGGCTGAGCAGCAGTGCTGCGTTACTGGTGTTGATGCTGTGGCTGGGCGGGGCATTACTGCTGTTGCTGGCACAGGTGTTTAATCAGGGCCGCATTGGTCACATGGCGTTGCTGGTGCTGGCCAGCTTTGCGTTGCAGCATTATGGCTTACCCACAGCGGGCGTGGCGTACAGCGGGCCGGACTATTGGCTGTTGTTCTGGCTGGCGCTGCTGTTGCCACTGAACATTGTTCTTATCCGCTGGCTGCCGGAATACCGGCCCTGGTCGGTTGGTGCGTTAAGTTGGCCGGTGTTATTGCTGGTACAGCTGGTGCTGGTGTGGGCGGTACCGCGCAGTCCGTTATTCGTTGATGCGTACAGCTGGGTGCAAAGCTGGCAGTTACAGGCGGGCGGTGGTGGTTTACCGCTGCCGGGCTGGGTTGCCACCACCCTGGCGGCCGGCAGTTTGCTCACCCGGCTGCCGCGCCAGCCCGATACCGTACTGGCCATGCTGGGGGTGCTGTTATTACAGGCGCTGGCGTTTTATTGCTCATCCGTTAGCGGCGCTGCCTTACTGGCGGCGCTGCTGTCGCTGGTGTTATTGCTGGCCGCCTTGCTGATTCACAACCATCAGCTGGCCTTTGTGGATGAACTCACCGGCATTCCCGGCCGCCGCGCACTGCTGAACGATCTGCGCCATCGCCATGGCCGCTACACACTGGTAATGGCCGATATTGATCATTTCAAATCCTTTAACGATACCCATGGCCACGATGTCGGCGATGATGTGCTGCGCCTGGTCGCCAGCCAGCTGCGTCTTGTCGGCGGCGGTGGCAAGGCATTCCGTTATGGCGGCGAAGAATTCACTCTGGTGTTTGGCAGTGACGACCTGAAAGAGGTAACGGCCGAAGTCGACCGGCTGCGAGAAAGCATTGCCGCTTACCCGCTGGTGGTGCGCAATAAAGCCGGTCGCCCGGCCGATAACCGCAGTGGTAAACAACAGCGCGGCCGTCCGCCGAAAGACAAAGTGCTGCACGTCACCATGAGTTTCGGGGCGGCATTGCGCCAGCCGGGGGAAGACATCGAAGCACTGATGAAACGCGCCGACAAAGCACTGTACAAAGCCAAGCAAAATGGCCGCAACC
>JAEWQT010000010.1 GCA_023399105.1 Pseudomonadota bacterium
GGTTTGGGTTTTGGTTATCGCGCCATCAATCGTGACACCATGCACCTGGATCTGGAAGCCGGCCCGGGTTACCGCCGCGACAAGGTCGACGGCAGTGGTGAAATTCAGGAAGAAGCCATTGGCCGGCTGGCCGTGAAATACCACTGGACCATTAATGATGCGGTGAAATTCTTTGAAGAATTTACCGCCGATATCGGCTCAGAAAACAGCATTTACCGTTCTGAAACCGGTCTGCAGAGCCGCCTGAACGGCAGCCTGGCCATGAACCTGAGCTACAAAATCAAATACGTGGACGAAGTACCACTGGGCAGCGAAAAGAAAGACACCGAGTTTGGTGTCACCCTGGTGTACAGCTTCTGAACCAACGACGGCGCCCATAAAAAAACCGCGCCTGGCACGGTTTTTTTATGCTGTCAGAACGGGCTTACTCTGCTTCGCCGGGTTGCTGGCGACAGGGCTTCTTCTCTTTGCTGCGCTCCGATCTGGCCCACTGATACTGACGCTGCTCCCGCCATTGCTGCCACTGCGTTACCTGCTCGGCGGTCAGATGCGATTCCAGCAAGGCTTCATACTGTTGTCGCGCGGCACCGTGTTGGGCAATATCCAGTGGCCACTGATAGTCGTCCTGTACGTTTTCCACCGCCTGCAACAGCCTGTCTTTTTGCTCCGCCGGCAGATTCAGCCGGTGCGCCAGTTCGCGGGTGTGGCGCAGCTGCATCTGCTGATGCTGCGCACGCATCAGGGTACGGGCAGTTTCCCGTTGTTGCAGCGTCAGCACCTGGTGCATTTCTTCACGCATGCCCTGCAAAACATCGCTGTCACGCTGGCAACCACGCATCTGCGCTTTGCGCAACGGCTGATAACGCTGCTCAATGGCTTCCAGCTGTTGCTGCTGTGTGGCACTCAGCTGTAACTCTTTCACCCAGTCGATTTCCCGGTGCAGGCCTTCAAATGCCCACACCGTGCTACTGACCCACCAACCGGCCAGTACCAGGGTAACAATTCGGCCCACGGCGGCTAACGACATAATGCGGTTCCACTGACTGCTGTAACGGGCCCAGTGTACGGATTCCGGCACAAACTTGTGTCGCCGCTGTGCAAAGTTTTGTCACCCTGCGGCAACGGCAGACGCCCGCCTCGCCGGTCGGGTATCATTAAGGGCGAACTTGAAAAGGACCCGCCATTCTCTGCATTCGCCGCCTGGCTCTACAGCCCGGAAAGACTCGCGCAGAGCTGTGCAGAGTTATTCAGAGGCTCCTTAGCACCGGAACAACGGACACACGCTGTATGAAAACACCTGACGATACTGCCGCCGACCCGCTGTTTTTACAGGAAATGCAGGGGGTGCAGCCATTACAGATCAAGGCCAGAGCGGATCTGCAGAAAAGCGCTGCCGATGCCGCCAGCCTGGCTGCCCGCCGGGAGGCGGCCGCCACCGATAAACCGGCCGAAGTGGTGGCACCACTGGCTACCAGCGATGCCCCCCGGGTCGGCCCGCACGATGTGCTGGGCTATAAACGCCCCGGTATTCAGGATGGGGTGTATCGCAAATTACGGCTGGGCCGCTATGAGATTGAAGCGCGGCTGGATTTACACCGCCGCACCATCGAAGAAGCACGGCGCGAACTGCTGCGCTTTGTGCGCGAGTGCATGGAACACGATTTACGCAGCGTGCTGATTTTACCCGGCAAAGGCGACCGCAATCAGAAAGACCCGGCGGTGCTGAAAAGCTTTCTCGCCCACTGGCTGCCGGAACTGGATGACGTGCAGGCGTTTCACACCGCTCAGCCGCACCATGGCGGTGCCGGGGCGTTTTATGTATTACTGCGCAAAAGCGAGCGCAAGAAACAGGCGGCGCGGGAGCAATTCAGCAAGGGCCGGCTTTAACCGGCGGCGCGCTGCTGCTCCAGCGTTGTATCCAGCCGCTGCAGGGCGGCCAGCATTTTCTGATGGGTTAATTCGGCCAGTGGTTTTACATCGGCTTCGGTCAGGCCGGTGGTGGGAATGGGGTCCAGATACTCACCCATTACCACGCCACCATTCCAGCGACTCAGATTGATGTTTTTGTGGGTGCTGCTGAACACAATGGGCACAATCGGCAGGCCCGATTCAATCGCCAGAGCAAAGGCACCGGACTTAAATGGCTGTAAACCTTTGCCGCGGCTGCGGGTGCCTTCCGGAAAGATATACACCGAACAACCGCGACGTTTCACAATGCGGGCGACCTCGGCCATGGTGTCCCAGGCTTTGGCTTTATTGCGGCGATTGATGAAAATATTTCCCGCCAGCCAGAACGCCAGCCCGAACACCGGCACATAGCGTAAACTGCTTTTGCCGAGAATGGCGATATGGTCAGGCAGCATGGTCGAACAGGTAAACACATCCAGAGTGTACTGGTGGTTCACCACATAAATGGCCTGCTCATTCCTTTTAACAGGGCAGTCGTTATTACGGATCGACCGGATCCGCAATACCGGCAACGACCAGCACATCAGCCGGGCGCATTGCGTGGTGTTATTCAGATGCCGGGGCCGTAACACACTGACCAGCATCGTAATAAAACAAACCACTAAAAAATGCAGAGTCAGATACGCTGAACGCAACACATAAAGCATGAAGGGAATCCTGTAAGTAATACGACGGCTGAGCAAGGCCTGCCCGGCGTGTTATTTGTTTTTATTGTTGTCTTTATCCGTCATCACGCCGCCGGCAACAAGACCGGCGACGGCCATACATTGTATCGTTCAGCGCAAGAATAACTGGTAGGCCATATTCTGGGTTTCATCCCAGAAGGCATACCCCAGGTCATCCAGGCATTGTTGCAGCAACTGGTGTTTGTCTTCCGGTACCTGCAGGCCCACCAGCACCCGGCCGTAGGCGGCGCCGTGATTGCGGTAATGGAACAGCGAAATATTGAATTGCTTGCCCAGCTTACGCAGGAAATTCAGCAACGCACCCGGGCGTTCCGGAAACTCAACGCGGTAAACCTGCTCATCGGTGACACTGGCCGGCGCATGACCACCGACCATATGGCGGATATGGTATTTGGCCATTTCGTCATCGGTAATATCCAGTACCGGGTAATGGTCGGCGCGCAGCTCATCCAGCAGTGCTTGCCGGGCACCCGGTTCGGCGCCGACTTTAACGCCGACATAAATCTGCGCCTGCTGGTTATCGCCATAACGGTAATTGAATTCGGTAATCGGCCGCTTGCCGATTAAGCTGCAGAAGCGCTGAAAACTGCCCGGCTGTTCCGGAATGGTAACGGCCAGAATGACTTCCCGCCCTTCACCGATTTCCGCTACTTCAGAAATGTAGCGCAGGCGATCAAAATTGACGTTGGCGCCGCTGAGAATGGCGACCAGGTTCAACCCTTCGCAGCCTTCACGTTCAACGTATTTTTTCACCCCGGCCACACTCAGGGCGCCGGCGGGCTCACACACTGCGCGGGTGTCATCAAACACATCTTTAATGGCCGCGCAGATTTCATCCGGGGTACAGGTGATCACTTCATCGACATGGTCTTTGCAGATTTCCCAGGTGTTTTTACCGATCTGGGCCACCGCCACACCGTCGGCAAAAATACCGACCTGCGGCAGAATCACCCGCTCACCGGCGGCCAGCGCGGCATGCAACGAAGCCGACTCGGAACTCTCCACCCCGATTACCCGCACATCCGGGCGCAACGCCTTAATATAAGCAGCCATGCCGGCCATTAAGCCGCCACCACCGACGGGGATAAACACCGCATCCAGCGGGCCGCTGAGCTGACGCAGCACTTCCATGGCAATGGTGCCCTGACCGGCGATCACTTCCGGATCGTCATAAGGGTGTACATAGGTCATGCCTTTTTCTTCCACCAGCTTCTGCGAATAGGCAAAGGCATCGTCGAAGGCATCGCCCTGCAACACCACCCTGGCGCCGCGGGCTTTGACCGAGCGGACTTTAATATCCGGCGTAGTGCGCGGCATCACGATGGTGGCTTTAATACCCAGCTTCTGTGCCGCCAGCGCCAGCCCCTGAGCATGATTGCCGGCCGAAGCGGCCACCACGCCTTTGGCTTTTTCTTCCTCAGTCAGCTGTACTACCTTGTTATAGGCGCCGCGCAATTTGAACGAATACACCGGTTGCTGATCTTCGCGTTTCACCCAAATCTGATTCCCCAGCCGCTCACTCAAAAAGGGGGCAATGTGCAGCGGCGATTCGATGGCAACATCATAAACGCGGGCGGCAAGAATCTTTCTCAGGTAATCGTTCAGCATACCGGGTGTCCAGTGAGTACAAAAAAAAGCAGCAAGATGCGCAGAAGAGCAGGCATTGTAACGCATCAGCGCCTATAATTCGCACATCAAAACGAGGTTGATCTGCCATGACACAAGACGAACTGAAACGCGCGGTTGGCGAAGCCGCTGCCGCCTATATCCGCCCGAAACTCGACAAAGACTCTGTGGTAGGTGTGGGCACTGGTTCCACCGCCAACTGCTTCATTGACGCCCTGGCGCAGGACAAATTTTTATTCGCCGGCGCCGTGGCCAGCTCCGAAGCTACCGCCCAGCGCCTGCGCGACCACGGCATTGAAGTGTTCGACCTGAACAACGTCAGCAAACTCGATTTTTATGTCGATGGTGCTGATGAAGTGAACCGCAATCTGGAGCTGATCAAAGGCGGCGGTGCGGCGTTAACGCGGGAAAAAATCGTTGCCGCCGTGGCGCGTGAATTTATCTGCATTGCCGATGAAACCAAAATGGTGGAACGCTTAGGTAAATTCCCGCTGCCGGTTGAAGTGATTCCGATGGCGCGCTCCTACGTCGCCCGCGAACTGGTCAAGCTGGGCGGCAACCCGGTTTACCGCGAAGGCGTGGTCACCGATAACGGCGGTCAGATTCTGGATGTTTACGATCTGTTTGTGGATTCTACCATCGGTATGGAAAACCGCATCAACCATATCACCGGGGTTATCACCAACGGCCTGTTTGCCCGCCGCGCTGCCGATGTGCTGCTGCTCGGTACTCAGAAAGGCGTCCGCACTCTGACCGCGAAGTAAACCGATGACGCAGGGATTGCGCTGGCTGCGGATAACCGCCATCAGTCTTGGCCTTACCGCCGGGCTGCTGGTACTGCTGCTGGCCGCCCTGCCCAGCCTGTTACAACCTGCGCTTAACCGTTGGCTGCCAACCCTGCTGGGCAGCACAGAACACCCGGCAACCCTGCACATTGCCCGGCTCAGCTGGAATCGTCTGCACCTTCAGCACCTGCAGCTCAGCCTGGCCGACGGCAGCCAGCTGCAACTGCACAATCTGCACCTGAACTGGCACCCTGCCGAACTGCTGCAAGGCCGGCTGCGTGAATTACAACTGCAGGAAATCCGCCTCAGCCTGCCCGCCCCCAGCGCCGAAAAACTGGCCAAAGCCGCGGCCTCCAATGCCGGCGAACGTGTGCGCGAACAATTCAATCAGGCCATCAGCATTCCGCCCTTCAGCCAGTGGCTGCAACTGCCCCTGCAGCAACTGCGCATAGACCGCA
>JAEWQT010000035.1 GCA_023399105.1 Pseudomonadota bacterium
TTCGTGCAACAGGCCGGCATCGAGCAGTTCCCGGATAATAAAGGGCATGCCACCGGCACGCTGCAGCTGGTTTACATCCGCCTGACCATTGGGATACACCCGTGCCAGCAGCGGCACCACGTCCGACAACTCGGCCAGATCCTGCCAGTCCAGTTCGATACCGGCCATGCGGGCAATAGCAGACAAATGAATGCTGTGATTGGTGGAGCCCCCCGTAGCCAGCAGGCCGACCATCGCGTTCACCAGCGTACGTTCATCGACCAGCTGACCGATGGGCATAAAGCCCGGACTCAGAGCCGTAATGTCAGTGATGCAGGCTGCGGCCGCCTCGGTCAGCAATGGCCGTAACGGATGGTTGGGATTGATAAAAGACGAGCCGGGCAGCTGCAGGCCCATGATTTCCAGCAGCATCTGATTGGAATTGGCCGTGCCGTAAAACGTGCAGGTGCCCTCGCTGTGATAAGAGGCCATTTCACTGGCCAGCAATTCGTCCTGGCCCACCTGACCGGCCGCATAGGCCTGCCGCACCTTGGCTTTATCGCTGTTGCTGATGCCCGACGGCATCGGCCCGGAGGGCACAAAGACGGCTGGTAAATGGCCAAAACGCAGGGCCGCCATTAACAAACCCGGCACAATTTTGTCGCAGATGCCCAGCAGCAAACTGCCATCAAACACCTGATGCGACAACGCCACCGCCGTGCTTAAAGCAATCACATCGCGACTGAACAACGACAGTTCCATGCCCGCCTGGCCCTGGGTGACGCCATCGCACATGGCCGGTACTCCACCGGCCATCTGCCCCACCTGCCCGGCTTTGGCCAGCGCTGCTTTCAGTTGCTGCGGGTAACTCTGATAAGGCGCATGGGCTGACAGAATATCGTTGTAAGCGCTGATAATGGCGATATTGGCGGCGCGGTGGTTTTGTTGCAGGATCAGTTTTTCTGCCACCGGGGCGGCCGCATAGGTATGCGCCAGATTGGTACACCCGAGCTGGCCGCGCAGCGGCCCCTGCTGCACAGCGTTCTGCAGCTGCTGTAAGTAACGCTGACGGCGCGGACGGCTGCGGGCGATAATGCGTTCGGTAACGGCCTGTACTTGCGGGTGCATCAGGCCACTCCGGTACGGTAAATACTTAAGGGTACATCGCCCTGACTGAGCAGCGTGCGTACCGGCATAGCGGCGTTATCGTGCAGCTGTGCCGGGTCGCTGGCGGCAGCAAAAACGGCGTCTTTATCCGGGCCTTCAAAATGCAGGAATAAATGCCGGCAACCGGAGAGTAAATTCCAGGTCAGGGTCATGCGTTGCAAATGCTGGGGGGCATCGGTCACCGGACAGCACCAGGCGGCGTTGCTGCTGCTCATGGCATTGGCCAGGGCTGCGGAATGCGGAAACCAACTGGCGGTATGGCCGTCATGGCCTAAGCCCAGCACCGCGTAGTCGAGGCGGATAATCTGTTCATGCAGACGGTTTTCACACTCCATAAACCCCGCGACCGGATCGGCGGCGCTATTTTTCAGCGGTAAAAAATACGCCTTCGCCGCCTGCTGTTGTAATAAATGTTCGCGCACCAGGCGGGCATTGCTGGCCGGGTCGGTTTCCGGTACCCAGCGCTCATCCACCAGGGTAATCAGCACTTTATCCCACGGCAGTTGTTGCTGCGCCAGCGCCTGAAAAAACGCCACCGGAGTCTGGCCGCCACTGACCGCAATGCACACCCGGCCACGCGCCTCAATGCTCTTACGCATCCGGTTGGCCAGATCACCGGCCAGCTGCCGGGCCAGGGTTAACGAATCGGGGTAACGTAAATCCTGCATGGTGTCAGCTCCTTATTCAGCTGTTTTCTTCCCATAAACGACCATCCCGGGCCAGCAACAAGGTGGCTGCTGCCGGGCCCCAACTGCCGGAGGTATAGGGTTCAGGCCGCCGCTCAGATTCCTGCCAATAATGCAGCACCGGATCAATCCAGCGCCAGGCTTCCAGTAATTCATCGTCCCGCAGAAACAGGGTGGCATTGCTGCTGAGCACATCGTGCAGCAACCGTTCGTAGGCTTCCGGCACCCGGACTTTGCGCATATCCTGCGGATTCAGGCTTAAATTCATCAGCCGCACACTCATGCCCGGCCCGACCCGCTTTTCACATAACTGCAGACGAATACCTTCGTCCGGCTGCAGACGGAAAATGAGTTTATTGGCCATGGTATTTTTGTGTTGCAGCGGAAAAATAGAGTGCGGAATGGCCTTGAATTGCACCACAATTTCGCAAGTACGTTCCGGCAAACGCTTGCCGGTACGCAAATAAAAGGGCACGCCGGACCAGCGCCAGTTTTCAATTTCCACCTTGGCCGCGACGAAGGTTTCGGTGAGGCTTTTGGCCGCCACGCCAGGTTCATCGCGATAACGAGGTACCGGTTTACCGCCAGAAACGCCGGCATCGTACTGGCCACACACGACATTTTCGCTGATGGCGTTACCGGTGATGGGCTTCAGGGCTTTCAGTACTTTTACTTTTTCATCACGAATAGCATCCGGGTCAAGCCGGGCCGGTGGCTCCATGGCCGTCATACACAATAGTTGCAGCAGATGATTCTGAAACATATCGCGCATGGCACCAACCTGATCATAAAAACCAGCACGCTGTTCTACGCCCAGGGATTCGGAAATGGTGATCTGAATATGGTCAATGTATTTCTGGTTCCATTGCTGTTCAAACAATGAATTGGCAAAGCGCAGCACCAACAAATTCTGCACCGTTTCTTTGCCCAGATAATGATCGATGCGATAAATCTGTGACTCAGTAAAATATTCAGCCACGGCAGCATTAATAGCCTGAGCCGAGGCAAAATCGTGGCCAATGGGTTTTTCCAGCACAATTTTACTGCCGGGTAAAATCAGCCCGCTGTGGTGTAAACCGGCACAAATCCGGGTGTAAAGTTCAGAACCGGTAGCCAGATAATAAACCCGGTTAATGTCCGTACGGCTCAGCGTTTCCTGCAGTTGCCGGTATTGTTCAGGTTGTTCCAGATCAAGGGTTACGCAACGCAACCGGGCAGCAAACGACTGCCACTGCTGCGGCTCCAGACAATCGGCCGGCACATACTGCTGCAACGCCTGTTCAATACGGGCCAGAAATTCATCCGTATCCAGTTGCTGACGGGTAACCGCAGCAATAATGCCATCCCCCAGCCGTCCATCGCGGTGCAATAAATAGAGTGCCGGCAACAGCTTACGCCGGGCCAGATCTCCCAGACCACCAAACAGAATCAATTCAAAGGGGCCATTAATCTGCATAGCATTCTCCTGCGCTGACGTGCCATTGGCCGTTATACCCTGCGCCACAACAACGGCTACCCTACTTTAGCCGATCGCTGGACATCATGCCCGGCTGAACAAGCGTTTTCCGTTCCGTTGCCGGCACCGCCTCCGTACTTTTTTGCACAAAGTGGTTGACGACTGAATCGCGGCTCCGTAATATGCGCCCCGCTGTTGCAAGTTGTTCCCCGATAGCTCAGTCGGTAGAGCAGCGGACTGTTAATCCGTTGGTCGCTGGTTCAAGTCCAGCTCGGGGAGCCAAACAGCCATATCCCAGCGCCTTCTGCGCATTTTAATACCCGTACTGAAATTTCAACATCTGCAGTGATACTGACAGATGATTTTTTGCTGCCTGCCTTATGGTGCAGCTGGTGCAGCAACCCCGGCTACAGCCATAAAAAAAGCGGCTATTCAGCCGCTTTTTCAGTGTGGTGCCGGAATTATTTAACGATTTCCAGCAGCTCAACTTCAAAAACCAGCACAGAGTTGGCCGGAATACGCGGGCTCGGGCTGCGCGCACCATAAGCCAGCTCAGCCGGAATGGTCAGCTTCCACTTGTCGCCAACGCGCATCATCTGCAGGGCCTCTACCCAACCACGGATAACACCGGTAACCGGGAACTGAGCCGGCTCGCCACGCTCAACGGAGCTGTCAAACACGGCGCCATCGGTCAGAGTGCCGTGGTAGTGCACGCGCACAGTGTCTTCCGCAGTCGGCATCGCGCTGTCGGCGGCAGCCGCAGTGATCACTTCATACTGCAGACCGCTTTCAGTTACCTGCACGCCTTCACGCTTGGCGTTTTCCGCCAGGAATTCAGCACCGGCTTTGGCCGCCGCATCATTCAGCGCATCCATTTTACGAACTTGTTCTTCACGCACTTTATCGAAAGCAGCGGCGATGGTTTCATCGTCAATGCGCTGTTCGGCATCATTCAGTGCGTCACGGATACCGGCAGCAATCGCATCGGCATTCATATCCACATCTTCCTGCGCCAGCTGACGGCCAATATTCAGACCTACGCCGTAGCTTGCCTGATCGATATGATTTTCTAACTTCACAGAGTCCCCCTGACCGCAACCGGCCAACAATAAAGCACCCAACATAACTGCTGGTGCGGTTTTCAACAGCTTCATAAATTTCCTGCCGTGTTATAGATTTAAGAGCCCGTACACTACTACAAGAAAGGCCGCCTGCCTATGTCAGCCAGCGACCGATTTTTCAGCACACATAATCCCCTTTACGCGCGCGGCGCTGACATTCCCGCAAAATGTTCTGGCAGATCTGAATTTCCGCTGCCGACAGTGAAGTAGCATGCTGACAC
>JAEWQT010000103.1 GCA_023399105.1 Pseudomonadota bacterium
TGGTTGTACGGCATTAATTTAACCCGCGCTTTTACCTTGCGTGGCCGCGCCAGCGGGATGAATGCGGTGTTGTCCGTGGGGCGGGTGCAAACGCCGGTGCTGGGCTTAGTGGTGCGCCGCGATGAAGAGATTAACCGTTTCGTCAGCCGGCCCTTTTATGAAGTGCAGGCCGCCATTCATTTAAGCGAGCAACAGCCGCTGAGTTTTTACGCGCAATGGCAACCCAGCGAAGCCTGTGCCGCCCATCAGGACGAAGAGGGCCGGGTACTGAACCCGAAACTGGCGCACAACGTGGCGGCGCGTATCCGCAACCAGCCAGCCCAGGTGCTGAGTGCCGAACGCAAAGCGCACAAGCAGGTGGCGCCGCTGCCGTACAGTTTATCGGCGTTGCAGATTGATGCCGCCAAAGCATTGGGCATGAGCGCCCAGCAGGTGCTGGATACGGCGCAGTCGTTGTACGAAAAACACCAGCTGATTACCTATCCGCGCTCCGACTGCCGCTATTTACCCAAAGAACATCAGGCCGATGCGGCTGCCGTATTGCAGGCGGTGGCGTCGCATTGCCCGGCGTTGCAGCCGTTATTAACCCAGGCCAATGTGAACGGCCGTTGCCGTGCCTTTGATGACAGCAAAGTGGGTGCTCACCACGCCATTATTCCCACCCAGAAAATGGCCGGAAAATCAGCGTTAAATGGCTATGAAGCGAAACTCTATGAATTGATCGCACGCCAGTATGCGGCGCAGTTTTTTCCCGCCTGGCAGTACGCCGATTACACAATCAGCCTGACCATTAGCGGTGGTTTATTCACCGCCAGCCAACGGCAAACCACCGCGCCGGGCTGGAAAATAATTCTGGGTAAAAAAAAGCAGGACGAAGCGGGCAGCACTGTCAATTTGCCGGAATTACACACCGGTCAAATTCTCTGGAGCGGCGAGCCGCAGGTGCAGGAAAAACACACCCAGCCGCCAGCGCCTTTTACCGATGCCACCCTGTTGGCCGCCATGACCAATATTGGCCGCTATGTGCAGGACAGTGCATTGCGCGCCATTCTGAAAGAAACGGACGGGTTGGGTACCGAAGCCACCCGCGCGGGTATTATCGAATTATTATTCAAACGCCGGTTTTTACAGCGCGATGGTAAAAGTATTCGCTCCACTGAATTGGGCCGGGCACTTATTACGGCACTGCCGGAGCCAACCAGCCGCCCGGATATGACCGCGCAGTGGGAACGCCAGCTGAACGATATGGCCCAGCGCGAGTGCCGATACGACGATTTTATGCAGCCCATGCAGCAGCAATTGCAGCAGTTGGTGCAACAGGCGCTGAGCACACAGATTCAAGCGGTGGCCTTGCCGGCCGGAAAAACGGCGGGCAAAAAACGTTATGGTGGTGCGCGGAAAAAGACAACCGGTGCGGGTAAAGCTTCGGCCGGTGGTCGCAGAGCATCTTCTGCAACCAGAACGGCCCGCCCAGCCAAAGGATAACGCTGCGCTATTAACGCAGCAGGTGTTTCATCACCGCGCCCACCTGGGCGTGGGTCATAAAACCACCGAATTGTTCCAGCGCATAATCCGGCCCCGCCACAATGACGGGTACCGGGCTGGCGGTATGAGTACCGGTACTCCACACCACATTCTGCTGAGTCGCCAATTCACGCGCCAGCAGGTTCAGATGCACATCATCGCCATACACATAAAAAGCGGAAAAGTCGTGGATGTGCGGAAATTCCTGCGCGCTCAGATCGCTGTGCCCGGCATGATAATAACGATTGGGCGAACGGCGCAGAATGCGTTGCGCCTGTTCTTCGGTGATGCGGAAATCCATGTTGTTATTCACCGCCTGCATTAACGAAGCGGGTGTGGGTTTTCCATCTGCACCGTTACGGATGGCTTCACCCCATAGCGGGTAAAAACTCTGCTGCTGGTTATACAGCCGGTCGAGCAGTGACAGTTCACCAAAATTAAAATTGGGCGCAAAGTCCTGCCCGGCAAACGCAACGCCAGGCAGTGTTTTAGGCGCAGGAATATCCGCCGCGCTGTAGGAGAAACCGAAACCGCCGGTTTCATGGTCGGCGGTTAATATCACCAGCGTATCGTTGCGCTTTTCCGCCCAATTCACCACCACCTGAATAGCTTCGTCAAAGCGCAGTAATTCATGCAACAGACCGCCGGCATCATTGTTGTGTCCGGCCCAGTCGATCTGGCCGCCCTCCACCATCAGAAAAAAGCCCTGCTCGTTCTTGCTGAGTAAATTCAGTGCCGCTTCGGTCATGTCTGTCAGGCTGGGTTGCGTGCGTTGTGCTTGTGATTTTTCCAGCAAGGCATCGGGCATGGCGGAACTGGCGAATAATCCCAACACCGGAAATGTGTCTACTGACTGTAATTGTTCGCGGTTAAACGCCAGTTGATAGCCCTGTTGTTCGGCTACGGTTAATACATTACGCGCATCGGTGCGTTTGGAACTCAGCGATAAGCCCGCCGCCAGAATGTTCTGCTGTTGTTCAGCGCTGATCAGTGCGGAATCCTGCGGTAAAAAATACCGCAGCCCACCCGACAGCATCACATCCACGCCGCTGTGTAATAAATCAGTGGCGATTTCATTTTCAAAGCGCCGGTGAGTCTGATGCGCCGCAAAGCTGGCGGGGGTGGCGTGAGTGATGCGGGTATCGGAAACCAGTCCGGTCGCTTTGCCGAGGCGCTTAGCCTGCTGCAATACCGTTTCTGCCCGGTCGCCGCGTGCGTTCAGTCCGATCATTTCACTGCCAGAGGCTTCACCAATGGCCAGTTGGGTCGCGGAACAGGCCGAGTCCACCACCAACGCATTGTGAGGGCCGGTATCCGACAGCAGGGTTTTTCCCTGTTGCATTAACTGGCTGACCGCTGTTGGCCGATCGCCATACACGCTGTTGGGGGCCCGGCGGGCGTAGGTTTCCAGCAAGCCAAACTGGGCCGGCCCCATGCCATCGCCAATCAGCAGAATAATATTTTTTACCTTCGCTGACGCTGTTGGCTCATCGGTGGGGCTGCAGCCCAGCAGCAACAGACTGGTGATCAGTAGTATTAATTTCATTGGCAGATACCTGCTGGAACGACGATTTGTCATAGTCGGTGGTTATCTTCGCGTTACTATACTGTCTGCATCCCGGTTAAGGATATTGCTTATGACGTCATTGCCCATATTACCAGCCATCGTTCTGGTGTTGTTGCTGACCGGTTGTGCCTCCGTGCCAGCCGTTGATAACGAGACGGCTCAGCTTGGGCCGCGGCCATTTTATTTGCTCAATACCTTGCCGGATGGGGAATTAAAATCCCGTTTAGAGGCCTGCAAAAAAGGCTCCTTTGTCGCGCACGATTTTTCCATTAGTCATCGCGGTGCACCGTTGCAGTTTCCGGAGCATACCAAAGAATCCTATGAAGCGGCGGCCATTATGGGCGCCGGCATACTTGAATGTGATGTGACCTTCACAGCCGACGGTGAATTGGTGTGCCGCCATGCTCAATGCGATCTGCATCAGACCACCGATATTCTGTTGAAACCGGAGCTGGCACAGAAATGCCGTCAGCCCTTTGTGCCAGCGAATGGAGAGCAACCGGCATCTGCGCAGTGCTGCACCAGTGATATTACGCTGGCGGAATTCAAAACCCTGTGCGGCAAAATGGATGGATTTAATCCGGCAGCGAAAACGGCGGACGAATTTGTGCAGGGAACTCCGGGCTGGCGCACCGATTTATACAGTCAGTGTGGAACCGTTATGTCGCATAAAGAAAGTGTGGCGCTGTTTCAGCAGCTGGGCCGGAAAATGACGCCGGAATTAAAAGCACCGCAGGTGAATATGCCGTTTACATCGGCGCAGATTACCCAGCCGTATAGCCGTGAGCAAAATGCCCAACAGTTGGTGGATGAATTGCGCACGGCTGGTGTGCCGCCGGAGAGCGTATGGCTGCAGTCCTTTGAGTGGCCGGATATTGAATACTGGCTGACCCACGAACCGGCATTTGGCCATCAGGCGGTGTGGCTGGTGGAGGATTACGCGGCTGCGGGTTTTGATCCGCAGCAACAGCAAACCTGGCGTGAAGAATTAAAACGACGGAAAGCCAATGGCCTGAATATTATTGCGCCGCCTTTGTGGATGCTGGTGCAGAATCAGGACGGTCGCATCGTACCATCGGATTTTGCCGTTGCGGCGAAGCAGGCGGGATTACAGATTATCAGCTGGTCACTGGAACGCTCTGGCCCTCTATACCCTTCAGGCTCAGAGCAAAAGGGCGGTGGCTGGTATTACCAGAGCATTGAGGAAATTACCCGCAGCGATGCGGTGACGCTGGAGCTGCTGCACGTGCTGGCTCAGGATGTCGGCGTCATCGGCGTATTCTCCGACTGGCCGGCTACCACCACCTTTTATGCCAATTGCATGCTGTAACTCCCAGGGTGATATCAGCTCAGCCTGATTCACGTTTTTCGGCATACCTGTGATTGCCCTGTCATATTCGTAGTTCAGGATACCGCCCTGATATTCAGGTAATTCAGGGTGTTTCTATGCACAAGCAACCAGCAGTGCCTCTTATTGATCTGGCAGCAGACGAGCCGTTATCCAACGCCTCGGATAATCCGCACTTCAGTGATTTACTGGCCACCCGCATCAGTCGCCGGCGTTTATTGGGCGGTGGCGGTGCATTGGCTGCGGCGCTGGCGATGCCGGGATTATTGACGGCCTGTGCCACACCCAGGAGTGCAGCGGCTAAGTCTTTACTGGGATTTGACGCCATTCCGGCACTCACACTGGATAAGGTCGCGGTCCCTGCGGGTTACACCACGCAAACGCTGCTGCCCTGGGGAACGCCGTTATTGCCCGGTGCTGCCGATTTCAAAACCGATGCATCGAACAGTGCGGCCGAGCAGGCACAGCAGGTTGGTTCGCATCACGATGGTATGCACTTTTTCCCGATCGATTTACCGGCGGGTGGAAACAGCTCAACCGAAGGGTTGTTGGTGATGAATCACGAATACTGTGATCCGGATCTGTTGCATACGCAAGGCGCATTGGGCTTGCCGCGGCCGCTGGCACAGGTAGAAAAAGAACTGGCCGCCCACGGCGTCAGTGTGGCGCACATTAAGCTGGATGCTGCCGGCCAGTGGCAACTGGTGCGTAACAGCCGGTTTAATCGTCGCATTACCGGTACGACGAAAATGGACATTGCCGGACCGTTGCGTGGTCATGATTGCATGCAGACGGCGTTCAGTCCGGAAGGTATTTCTGCCCGTGGCACGCTGAATAATTGTTCGATGGGCGTAACGCCCTGGGGCACTTATTTAACCTGCGAAGAAAACTGGGCCGATTGTTTTATTAATCGCGATGCCGATATTCCGCGCAGTCACTACCGTTACGGTATCCGTGCCGATAACAGCAAATACCACTGGCATACAGCACAGCCACAAGCGGATATTGTGCGCCGCTTTGATGCCACCGCAACGGCAGATACAGCCACGCAGGATTATCGCAACGAACCGCATCAGTTTGGCTGGATGGTGGAAATTGATCCGTTTAATCCGGATTCCACACCACGCAAACACACGGCGCTGGGACGTTTTGCTCATGAGGGCATTATTTTCCATAAAGTCGTGGAAGGTCAGCCGCTGGTGGCGTACTCGGGCGATGATTCCCGCTTTGAGTACATTTATAAATTCGTCAGCCGCGAAGCCTATTTGCACGCCAGTGCCGGCCCGCATTTGCTGGAGAACGGTACTCTGTATGTGGCGGTATTTCATGACGACGGCCGTGGCGAATGGCGGGCGCTGGATATTCATCATGCGGAATTCCGGCAGCGTGCCGCGCAGGCGGGCGTTACCTTCGCCGATCAGGCGGATGTGTTGCTGAATACGCGTTTGGCGGCCGATGTTGTCGGTGCCACCAAAATGGACCGGCCGGAGTGGGGCGCGGTGCATCCGCACACCGGGGATGTGTATTTCACCCTGACCAATAACGATAAGCGCCGTTCTGATGAAACCGATGCCGCGAATCCGCGCGCGCGCAATCAATACGGCCATATTATCCGCTGGCGTGAGCTAGGGTTGCCGCAGGCGCAACGCTTTGCTTGGGATGTATTCTGGTTCGGCGGCCCCACCGGTACAGAACAGCCGCAGCACAAGACCACATCGTCCAGTGCCAGCGAAATTGCCTGCCCCGATGGCTTATGGTTCGACGCCGATGGTCGCTTGTGGATTCAGACCGATATCAGCAACTCCAGCGCGTTATTAGGCAGTGCGGAATTTGGTCATAACGGCATGTACGCGGCCGATCCGGACAACGGTGAATTACGCCGCTTTTTATCCGGCCCCAATGGTTGTGAAGTCACCGGCGTGGTCAGTACACCGGATCAGACCACGCTGTTTGTGAATATCCAGCACCCCGGAGAAGGTTCAACCCCCACGAACTTTACCAGTCATTGGCCGGATGGCGGTCGTTCACGTCCGCGTTCAGCCACGGTCGCTATTCGCCGTATGAATGGCGGAAAAATCGGCGCTTAATTTTTTTAATGGAGATTACGAAATGAAATTTATGAACGTATTACCAGTATTACTGGCGGTGGTTTTGTCCGCTTGTGGAACTTCCGCAACACAGAAGGTGAATACCGCTTCAGCCGATCAGCAGCAAAGCACGGTGTTGCGTTTTGCCGTAC
>JAEWQT010000129.1 GCA_023399105.1 Pseudomonadota bacterium
GTCAGGCACAGGGCGAACGCATCGCCCGGCTGGCACAACAACTGGCAGGAACCGCAGCATGATCACCAAAGTGAAGACCGCCCGCTGGATCATGCTGGGCAGCTATATTACCCTGCTGCTGTTGCTGGTTTTACAGACCCTGCTGAATCCACCAGCCACTGAAAGCCTTGGCACACTGCAACTGTGGGCCGCCGGATTTATCCTGGCGCTGTTTAAAGTACTGCCGTTGCTGCTGTTTGTGCGGGGATTGGTGGCTGGTCGTCACAGTACGTCAGCCTGGCTGGCCTATATGGCGATGCTGTATTTTGTCTTTGGGGTATTACTGACCTTTACCCCGGGTGCATCCGGCTGGGGCTGGGGAGTCAGCATCAGCAGCCTGGTGTTGGTGATTGCCGCCATGCTGTATACACGCTGGAAAAAAGCGGCCTGACCATAAAGATGATACAGGAGCCGTCGCTAACGGCTCCTGCTTCAGTCGCCATAATGCGTTTTCGCCCGAATGATCACGACCACACAGCGGTCATTCTCAATACGGTAAACAATACGATCCTGGAAGGTGAGACGTACAGAGTAGTACCCCTTCAGATCACCGACCAAAGGTTTACCGGTTTCCGGTTCCACAGCAATTTTATAGCGCAGAATATCTTTCAGCTTGTGTTTCAGCCTGGGCGTTAACCTGGCAACGTCTTTTTGTGCCTGTTTGGTGAACTCAATCTGATAAGGACCGTTGGTCACAACGGCTCTCCGAACACCTCATCAAAGCCCACAACATCACCGGCATCAGCTTCTGCCACGGCTAGATTAAAACGCTCTTTAAAATCCGGTTGCGACAACAAGTGCAGGGTTTCCTGCAGGCTCTCGTAATCATCCGCCGACATAATCACGGCATTGCCGCTTTTATGTTGTACTTCAATCACCTCGTGCTGCTGATTGGTTTGCTTAATCAGCTCGAAGAAGGTTTTTCTGGCCTCAGTGGCGGTCAGAGTGATCATAGCGACACCTCCAATATGGTACCGGATAATGTACCACTCTGACACAGTCTGGCAAAGCCCGGATACTGAATCCAGCTGCCTTATTCGTCGCCCCACTCGCCGTCGGTTTCATCGTCGGCGATTTCGGTGGTCACCGGCTCGCCGCAGCGGGCGCATTTACCTTCTACATAAATTACACCGTTGAGTTCAAACTCCACCGGTTCAACCATACCGAGGTCGGCTTCCATACAGTGGTTGCACCAGGTCTGGGTTAAAAAGGCCTGCTGGTCGTCTTTGTCGCGGGCGTAAAAATCGCGTTCGATACGTTCCATAACGGTTTCCTGTTGGTTTTTGCCGCATTTTACGCGCAAAAGGCCGGCGGGCCTATGGGGGTAACCGATTCTGTCGCTGGCACATTCAGCACTGTTCAGGCTGAATAGCCTCGGGCATTCTGTCGCCTTTCTATTCTTCAGGACGCCTTATTATGATTACCCTGCATCATCTGGAAAATTCCCGTTCCCAGCGTCTTATATGGTTGCTGGAAGAACTGGGCGTGGAATACCGCATTGAGCGCTATAACCGTGACCCGAAAACATCGCTGGCTCCGGAGGCTCTGAAAAAAGTCCACCCACTAGGCAAATCGCCGGTGATTACCGATGGCGAAAACACCATTGCCGAGTCCGGGCTGATTATTGAATACCTGTTAAAAACCTACGATAACGGTCGTTTTTTACCCGCCGAAAATACGCCTGCTTATTGGCAGTATTTATATTGGCTGCATTATTCCGAAGGTACCTTATTGCCGCTGATGGTGATGTCGCTGATTTTCAACAAAATCAAAACCGCTCCTATGCCGTTTTTTATCCGCCCGATTGCCAAAGGCATTGCCGATCAGGTGATGAAAAGCTACGTCGGCCCGAATATGGCCAACAACCTTAAATTTATCGAAACACATTTAAGCCAGCAGCCATGGTTTGCCGGCGAGCAGATGAGCGGAGCCGATTTTCAGATGATATTCCCACTGGAAGCGGCGATTAAAGCCAGCATCAAAGCGGAAGATTATCCGCACATTGCTGCGTTTGTGCAGCGCGTGCATGCCTTACCGGCGTATCAGGAAGCATTGCGTCAGGGTGGCCCGTACGATTACGCCTGAAATCAGAGCAACCCGGGAATACCGCTCAGATCTGTAAAAACAACTGGCGGCTTTCTCCCGGCGTGCGACCGCACCAGCGGCGGAACGCACGCCGGAAATTGGTCAGATCATTAAATTGAAGATACTGCGCCAGCTGCTCGTTGCTCCAGCCCAATATGTGCAGACAATACAGGCTGGCGTGCAGGCGCACCTGATCCTGTAAATGCTGAAAATGCGTATCGTGAC
Source organism: Pseudomonadota bacterium (assembly GCA_023399105.1). GTDB lineage: Bacteria > Pseudomonadota > Gammaproteobacteria > Pseudomonadales > Oceanobacteraceae > Venatoribacter. Next base: position 2,350 of record JAEWQT010000129.1, read on the forward strand.
GCTGCAATTTGCGCTTGAACGTGGCACTGCTCATGCCGAAATGCACTGCCGTTTCTGCCAGTGATAGTGGCTGCTGAATATGCTGCAAAAGATGCTGATACACGGCTTCGCTGAAGCCCGACCCCGGCTGTGGCGGCTCATAGTGCAGATGCCGGGCCGCCACCCGGAAGGCCGTGGCCGAGGCCTGTGGCCAGGGTTCGTGCAGCCAGGCTTTCGATATGCGCATCACATCCACACCAAGGTCAAAATACAGCGTCCCGCCCAAATGCGTGCGGTACTGTTCATAGGTGCGTGGTTGCGCATAGCTGAAGCCATATTCCCAGGGCAGTGGCTGCCGTGACTGCCAGCGGCTGTAGCTGCTGAGCGCGGTCATGGCGGTTTCCACCATAAACCGCTTCTGCTCGCCTAAGCCACAGGCATCCAGCCATTG
>JAEWQT010000194.1 GCA_023399105.1 Pseudomonadota bacterium
GTCCGGGCGTGTCCGCAAACTGAATATGGCCAATGTGGCTAATATTTTCGCGGATAAACTCCACCACCGGCACGCCCATTCTGGCCATGTGATACAGATCAAATTGCGCTTTAACCGCCGGTTGCTGCAGCTCGGCCAGCACATCCAGCATCTGCTGGCCGTTGTGAATCAGGAAACCGGGCATGTCGAAGGTATTAATGGCTTCAAAGGTGGTGGTAATGCCCAATGGAGCCAAAACAGCCGCCGCTTGCCGCAGGCTGCCCAGCAAAGTGGCCAGGTATTCCGCCTGGCGGCTGTCATCATGACAACGACCCGGCAGTACATTCACGCAGTCCACTTGCAGCCCCCGGGCATATTCAACGCATTGCTCCAACGCCGCACGGAATTCAGCCTGGCGTTCCGGCACTGCCGCCAGCCCCTCTCCGCCCTGCATTAAATCGCCGGCCGGTACATTAATAAGCACGCAACGCAGATTATGCTGCTGCAATTCATGCTGAATAGCCGCCAGCGGCGTGTCATAGGGAAACTGGATTTCCACCGCCTTAAAGCCATCGGCTGCAGCAGCGGCAAAGCGTTCAATAAAGGGCAGCTCCGGATACAGCAAGGTAATGTTGGCGCAGACCTTCATGAGCGTGGCTCCGCGTATAAATCGATTAAAGTACAGGGGTCGTGGTCGGCATGACCTTTACTGGCGTGCAGGCGCATCAGTTCGGCGCCCAAGCCCGCCATGGGAATAGCACTGTGCAGCGATTTGCCCAGCGCGTTGGCCATATCCAGGTCTTTCAGCAGCGTTTTCACGTGCCATTTCACCGCTTCAAAATCACGGCCGGCCATGCGCGGACCGGTCAGCTGCAGCGGAATGGAGTCGGCAAAACCGCCTTTCAGAGCCGCCGGAATCTGCCCGGCATCCACGCCGGCCTTTTCTGCCAGCGCCATCACTTCCGCCATCACCAGGACATTGCAGCTGACCAGCATCTGGTTGCAGATTTTGGTCACCTGCCCGGCACCCACCGGCCCCATACGGGTAACCCGTTGCGACAGCGGTGCCAAGACAGGTTGCAGACGATCAATATCGCTGGCGTCACCGCCAGCCATAATCGCCAGTGTGCCTTGTTCTGCACCTGCAACCCCGCCGGATACCGGCGCATCGACCCAGCCGACGCCGCACTGTTGTTGCAAGCGCGCCGCCATGATGCGGGTGACTTCGGGATCAATACTGGAAAAATCCACCAGCAGCTGACCGGCTTGCGCCGCACTGGCCACGCCGCCCTCGCCAAACACCACGGCCTCAACGGCCGCGGTATCGGTAACGCACAACATAATAATGTCGCTGTGCTGCACCAGCTCAGCCACCGATGCCGCAACCTGCGCACCGGCGGCAGTAACGCTGGTGGTTTTGGCCGGGTTACGGTTCCACACGGTCAGGGGAAAACCAGCCTGTAGCAAGCGCAGGCTCATGGGCACGCCCATTAAGCCCATGCCAATAAAACCAATACGGGGGCTGTGCATAGCGGCTCCTTTCAGAAAACGAATCTGACGGCTACGAAAATAGCCTGTAAAAACGGCGCATGATAGCGCCGTCAGATATGGGAAAAAAGAAACGGCCGGATCAGCAACCGGATCAATCAGCTGAACAAATCGGCCGGATCGGCAGCAAACCAGGCGCGGCTGCGCTTTACCCGCTCGGCGGCCGACAAGGCGATATCGTCCGGCCCCAGCACATCGATTTTCTGCAACCGCGGTAATAAGCCGGTGCCATTGGCGACCTGAATGGTTAACCCCGGTCGGGCGTTCAGTTCCAGCAACATTGGGCCGTAGCGACGATCCAGCACCATGTCGGTGCCCAGATAGCCCAGCCCCGTCACTTCATAGCAACGCGCTGCCAGCTCCAACAACACTTCCCAGTCGGGAATCTGTAATTCGGCCAACATACGGCCGGTATCCGGATGACGCTCGACCTGCAGGCCATTCTGCACCGCATTTAACGGCCGGCCGGTGGCGATATCCAGCCCCACACCTACCGCGCCCTGATGCAGGTTGGCCTTGCCGTCAGAGGCGCGGGTCGACAACCGCATCATCGCCATCACCGGATACCCCCGGCACACAATCACGCGGATATCGGGCACGCCTTCAAAGGAAAAGCCGCCCAGCTGCTGATCAAATTCAATCAGTTCTTCAATAATGGCCACATCAGGGCTGCCGCCCAGACTGTGCAGGCCGGACAGGGTGTTGGATACGTGCCGCTGCAGCTCTTCGAGACTGACCACCGCGCCGCTGTTTTTCACCAGCTGGCCTTGTTCATTGCGGTGCAGCACCAGAATGCCTTTGCCACCACTGCCCTTGGCTGGCTTAATGGCGAACCCCTGTACCCCCTCGAGAATACGGCCCAGATCGGCCACTTCGTGCTGGCTCTCCACCGTACCGATGAGTTTCGGCGTGGTAATGCCGGCTTTCTGGGCCAGGATTTTGGTTTTCAGCTTGTTGTCCACCAGCGGATACAGATGTCGTGGATTGTAGCGGCTGATGTAGCGGATATTGCGCCGGTTCATGCCCAGAATACCGCGCGCTTTTAAATGCCAGGGCAAAATAAACACGGTTATTTCCCAAACACGCTGAAGCGTTTCAATTCCAGCAGGCGGTAACCGGTGTAAGAACCGATCATCAGCACCAGCGCCAGCACCACAAACTGCAGACCAATAAAGTTAAAGGTAAGATGGCGCACCCAGGGATCGCTCATGGCCCAGTAGGCCAGCACCGCAGTGAGCAGGCTGCCACCGCCCTGTTTCATCACTTCACGCCCGCCCTCTTCTTCCCACAGAATGGACATGCGCTCGATGGTCCAGGAC
>JAEWQT010000196.1 GCA_023399105.1 Pseudomonadota bacterium
GCGGTCATTCCGGCCGGCAGTTTCGTCACCATTAATCAGGCGCTGGGCGGTAATTACACCGTCACCCACAACGGCAATATGCTGCGCGTTGATGGCACCGATGCGGCGGCATTGGGCCTGGAAGCCGAAGAGATTGTGTACGAAAACCGCGGCGATGATCTGGTGCATGACGATCAGATCCGCCAGGCGCTGCGCACCATTTACGATCCGGAAATTCCGATTAATCTGCTCGATTTAGGGCTGATTTACGGCATTGATATTGATGGTCATAACGTGAAAATCCGCATGACCTTAACCGCGCCTACCTGCGGTATGGGGCCGGTTCTGATTTCCGATGTGAAATACCGGGTCGCTAAGGTACCCAATGTGGAAAATGTCACGGTGGAGCTGGTGTTCGACCCGCCCTGGAGCCGCGACATGATGACCGAAGAAGCCCAGCTGGAAGCCGGTCTGTTCTTCTGAGCCGGCATCGCCAATAAAAAAACGGGGCTATCATGGCCCCGTTTTTTTGTTATCCCGTCTTAACCCGGCTCTTTCGTCCCGGCGGGGTTTAAATCCAGCAGCATATGTCCGAATACTTCCCCGGCCTGTAAATCCACCACAATCACCATCGCCACACCCTGATACTGGCTGTTAATCAGAATATGCTCGTAACGGTCTTCCATACGGTATACATGGGTTACCTGCCCGGCGCGGCAATCGGCAATGCCGAAATCCGCGGCCGGAATGGCCGCCACATAATCCCAGAAATTCAGCGGCGGCGTGCCGTCGGTTACCCGCACTGGATTAATGCGGGTGGCGTGAAACTCGTCCGGGGTTAATAAACGGGTCTGCATAAATCAGCCTTCAGAATAATTTTTTCAGTTTATCTTTGGCTTTGCTTTCCAGCTCTTTTTTACGCGCATCCGCCTCAGCTTTGGCCTTAGCTTCTGCTTCGCGTTTTTGCTGGTCGGCATAATCGTCCAGCTGCGTCGCGGCCATATCGCCCAGCTGGCTCAGACGTTGCTCCAGGCTGCCCTCCAGTTGCTGCAACTGCTCCAGTTCAGCGGCGTAATCACCCAGCTGTTGCTGCAGTTTCTGTTGCAGTTTGGCTTTCAGCTCGGCTTCCAGTTCGTCCTGCTTCTGCTGCAGTCGCCGGTCAAACGCCTTGCTCAGCTGCTTATCCAGATCGGAACTCAGATTCACCGAGGGTGAACTCAACCGGCCACTGGCGCCAGCATCGACGCGGAACTGGTTAATGCCCGCCAGCGCACTGCCCAGCTCCCGGGCAAACAGGGTTTTTCCCTCACTGGCAAAACGCGCGTCGTTAAAGTCGGCACGACCACTGGCCTCCAGCTGCGTGCCCACCACCACCGCCTGCGCGTTCACCTGCACGCGGGAAGAATCCAGCCGCGCCGAACCCACACCAAGATCCAGCGCTTTGGGTTGCCAGTCTTTGATCGCCAGCAGCAAGCTGTCGCGGCCCGGCGCACTGCGGTGATCGAGCGTCAGTTCCAGCGTCATATCCTCAATAGCGGCCATATTGGCACTGTTCGCCACCACCACGGCCGGACGGCCCAGCACTGGCTGCTGATGCGTAATATCCTGCGCCCGAATCAGCATGGTACCGGCGTCCAGCTGCGCCTGAATACGTGCTTCGCGCAACAAAAATTCCGGCCACGGATCGCTGCTGGGAAAATGAATAAAACGGCCATCACGGTTATGCACCGGAGCGGCGGCTACTGGCTCTGCGCTATCGTCACGGTGCTCACTGGCCAGATAGGGTTTGATTTTTTCGTACCAGTACAGAGCCTGGGTTGCCCATTCACCAGCTTCAGGGCCGAACAGCAAGGCGCTGACGTTGGCGGCACCGGCGGCATCAAAACGGTATTTTTCGCGCAGGTTTTTCAGGTCAGCGGCGGGGGCGGCGCGCAATGCCTGCACATCCGCGCTCAGTTCCTTACGACCTGCGCTAATGGCGGTACGGGCAGCCTGTAGCGCCTGCTGATCGGCTTTAAAGCGGGCTTTCAGCTCATCGAGTTTGGCTTTGCGCTGCCGGAAATCGTCCAGCGAGGTAATTTTGCCGGACGTCAGGGCTTTCAGTTCCGCCTCATATTTTTTTAACACCTGCTCATCGGGTACCGCCTGCAGGCTGCTGTCGATGCGGGCTTTATGGCCGGCATAGTTTTCCTGCAACGCCTGGCCCAGGGTTTCGGTGGTTAAGGTTTCCCGCGCCAGAATATCGTCAGCCGCCGGCAACTCCACTGTGCTGAGTATGCCACCGCCGTCCTCTGTGGCCGCTTCCGGTGCGGTATCCGGCACATCCGGCAAGGCGCCGGATTGGCGGCGGGCGGTGCCAAAGCGTAAGCCATCAATACTCAGTTCGCGCACAATGGCTTTACCAAGCCACAAGGTGGCCAGTTCCAGTTCAGCCAGCGCCGATTCAAACTCCAGCGTATTGCGCATGGGCTGGCGGGCATCGGTTACCGCGACACCCTGCAGCTGCACCCCGATGGGGTTAAACGATAAGGATACCGACGCCACTTCAACCTTAGCGCCGTTAACCCGGCTGCCAAAAGATTCCAGCGCCATTTTGAGCAGCGGGCCGGCCAATAACAGGTAAAACGCCGCCAGGACAGCAGCAAAAACGGCGAAGGCAAGCAGGCCCGGCCAGCGAATCCATTGCTTCATAGGGCTTACTCCGCCAACGATTGATAAATTCGGTAAAACTTAGTGCCCTTCAGCAACTGGGCAATGCGCAGACGGTTAACCCAGGCCAACAGGCGCTCGCGATACTGCACCACCAGCCAGCGGCTGAGCAGCAGCACCGGCACAAAGGCCAGCACACCGACTACCAAACCACCCAATACCAGCGTGTGGTTAAAGGCGGTCATACGCCAGAAATCATTCTGATACAGCGTCGTCCAGGTCTCCTGCAAGGCAGCATGGGTCAGCAAGTTCTCCCCCAGCCCCGCCAGATAAGGATCGGCAAACCATGCGATGGCTGAAAAACCAGCGAAGGCAACAAAAAAAGCACTTAAATTGGTGCGTAATACAAAGGCAAGCAGCACAATCAGCACATTATGCAGACTAAAGGTGGGCGTCAGCGCAACCACCAGCGCCAGTGCCACCGCTAAGGCAATCTGGCCCGGTTGAGCCTCGGAATTCAGCGCTTTCAGCAGCTTGGCTAACATACTTAACATAGTAACGTCCGGTTACAGGGCAGAAAGCGCACACTATAGCATGCAGCAGCGACAGGCCAAGGGGAGTGCAACGCCATTAGAAACGAGCGGTTGTTCCACTTGCAGCACTAAAGTCCTGGCTTGAGGAATATTGACAAAAATCGACAAGCAACCGGCAAAGCAACGCTTATAAGCCTGCTTTGTCAGCATTCCCGGTTTTTTTGCACGCCCTGATGAGCCTTTTATTATTCCACCATAATCAACAATGCATTCCGCTCTGTTCACCTAGTATCAACAGCTCCAAACCGTTATAAAAGCAACCTGAATATTTATCAGTAACTGCTGGTCAGGTGGAAATATCCCCATTACCGATGGGCTCCACCGGCGCATCGTCATATTAAAGAGGACTTTATGGGAAAGACTGAACCCCACATCCGTTATGGATTACCCCTGCTGCTTGGCTCACTGTTAACCCTGGTGGTTGGCTGCAGCGAGCAGAAATCTGCCGGTGCCGCTGCCCCTCAAATGCCTCCACCAGCCGTTGAAGTAGTCACCCTGCAGGAGCAAACCCTGGTTCTGACCGATCTGCTGCCAGCCCGGGTAACTGCCTACCGTTCAGCAGAAATACGCCCTCAGGTCAGCGGTATTATTACCAAGCGTTTCTTTGAAGAAGGTGCCACCGTCGCCGCTGGTGACAAGCTGTACCAGATTGACCCAACCCTGTACGAAGCGGCACTGGCCAGTGCTAAAGCTCAGCTGGCAGTGGCCGAAGCCAACGCCTACGCCGCCAAACTGAAAGCCGAACGTTACAAAAAGCTGTCGAAAAACTCGGCCATCAGTGAGCAGGAACTGGATGATTCCGAAGCCGCTGCCAAGCAGACCGAAGCCCAGGTACAGGCCGCCAAAGCCGCTGTGCGCAGCGCCCAGGTTAACCTCAGCTACACCGAAATTACTGCCCCCATTCCGGGCGTTATCAGCCGTTCCAACATCACCGAAGGTGCGCTGGTGTCCGCTCAGCAAGCCACACCGCTCACCACCATCCGTCAGCTGACCCCGGTGTATGTCGATATTCAGCGTCCGGCCGGCTCACTGATGGCGATGAAAAGCGCCGAACTGACCCGTGAAGTCACGGTGGAACTGGATAACGGCACGGCCTACCACGAAGTTGGAGAGTTACAGTTTGCTGATGTCAGCGTCGATCCGGGCACCGGCACCGTCAACGTGCGCGCACTGTTCAAAAATGACGACGCTATCCTGCTGCCAGGCATGTTCGTACGCGCCAAAGTACCGAATACCCGCATCGAAAATGCCCTGCTGGTGCCACAGAAAGCCATTATCCGTCAGGGCAGCGCAGTCACCACGGCGCTGGTGGTCAACAGCAACAACATTGTGGAAATGCGGGTAGTGGAAGTTTCCCGTGCGGTGGGCGATCAGTGGTTGCTGAAGCACGGCCTGCAGCCCGGTGACCGCGTGATTGTGTCTGGTCTGCAGAAAGTTCAGACCGGCATCCCGGTTACCCCGGAAGACGTCACCGCCCGCGATGCGGCAAACCAAGGTTAAGGAGCGGTAACCGTTATGGCCAAGTTTTTTATCGATCGCCCGATTTTTGCCTGGGTGATTGCCATCATCATCATGCTCGCCGGGGTGCTGTCATTAATACAGCTGCCGGTGCAGCAATATCCCACCATTGCCCCGCCGTCGGTGCGTATTTCGGCCAACTATCCGGGGGCGTCGGCCAAGATTCTGGAAGACAGCGTCACCCAGGTGATCGAGCAGAACATGACCGGCCTCGATGGTCTGCTGTACATGTCATCGCAGAGCAACAGCTCGGGCAACGTCACCATTAACCTGACGTTTGCTCCGGGCACCAATCCCGACATTGCTCAGGTGCAGGTGCAGAACAAACTGTCGCTGGCGGAAGCGCTGCTGCCACAGGAAGTTCAGCAACAGGGCATCAGCGTGAATAAAGCCTCCTCCTCTTTCCTGATGGTGGTGGGCCTGATTTCCTCAGACGGTAAATTAACCCGTAATGACCTGTCCGACTTCGCCAACAGCCAGTTAAAAGAGCCGTTGTCACGGACGCCGGGCGTGGGTGAAATCCGCGTGTTCGGTGCTCAGTACGCCATGCGTATCTGGCTGCAGCCGGAAAAACTCAACGCCTATGGTTTAACGCCGCTGGAAGTGCGTCAGGCCGTTGCGGAACAGAATACCCAGTTTGCCGCCGGTCAGCTGGGTGGTTTACCAGCGGTGGAAAACCAACAGCTGAACGCGACCATTCAGGCGCAAACCCGGCTGGAAGATGTCGGTCAGTTTGAAAACATTCTGCTGAAAGTGAATACCGATGGCTCACAAGTGCGTCTGAAAGACGTCGCCCGTCTGGAGCTGGGTGCAGAAAGTTACATGGCTGAAGGCCGTTACAACGGCATGCCAGCCACCGGTATGGCGATTCAGCTGGCCAGTGGTGCCAACGCACTGGATACCGCCGCCGCCGTGCGGGCCAGAGTGGAAGAAATGCAGCGTTTCTTTCCGCAGGGTGTGGAAGTGGTCTACCCCTTCGACACCACCCCGTTCGTGCGCATCTCCATTAACGAAGTATTCAAAACCCTGGTCGAGGCCATCATCCTGGTATTCCTGGTGATGTTCCTGTTCCTCGGCAACCTGCGCGCGACGTTAATTCCGACCATCGCCGTGCCGGTGGTGTTACTGGGTACGCTGGGCATCATGGCGGCCTTCGGTTTCAGCATTAACACCCTCACCATGTTCGGTATGGTACTGGCCATCGGTCTGTTGGTGGACGACGCCATTGTGGTGGTGGAAAACGTTGAACGGGTTATGCACGAAGAAAATCTGCCACCGCGTGAGGCCACCCGCCGCTCGATGGAGCAGATTACCGGCGCCATTATTGGTATTGCGCTGGTTCTGTCGGCGGTGTTCGTACCGATGGCCTTCCTCAGCGGCTCTACCGGTATCATTTATCGTCAGTTCTCCATCACCATCGTGTCGGCCATGGTGTTGTCGGTACTGGTCGCCCTGATCTTAACGCCGGCGCTGTGCGCGACCATGCTGAAACCCGTCCACAAAGGCGAACTGCATGAGCAGAAAGGTTTCTTTGGCTGGTTCAACCGTCTGTTTGACCGTGCCACCAAAGGTTACGTCAGCAGCGTTGGCGGTAGCATAACCCGGCCGCTGCGCATGATGGCTGTCTATGGCGCCCTGTTGCTGGTGCTGGCGGTTATTTATATGCGCCTGCCCACCTCCTTCCTACCCACCGAAGACCAGGGCGTGCTGATCAACCTGGTGCAGCTGCCGCAAGGCGCC
>JAEWQT010000225.1 GCA_023399105.1 Pseudomonadota bacterium
GCGAAACCTACCGTTATTCCTCCGGCGCCGTATTACGCACCCGCGTTGGCAGTATGCGTGGCTACTACGTGATGCAGGCCGATGACGGCACCCTGTTTCACGCCAGTATTCCGGTTTTCACGTTGGCCAGCCCCAACGCTCTGAACTGAGGCGGACACCCCAATGGCAACCTACGCAATCGGTGATATTCAGGGCTGCAACGACGCCTTGCAGCGCCTGCTGCAGCACTGTGCCTTTGATCCGCACCACGACCAGCTGTGGCTGGCCGGCGATCTGGTCAACCGTGGCCCGCAGTCGCTGCAGGTGCTGCGTTTTGTGCAACAACTGGGCGAGCGCGCCAAAGTGGTGTTGGGCAACCACGATCTGCATTTACTGGCACTGCATTACAGTGGCGGCAAACTGAAAAAAAGCGACACCATTCAGGACATCCTGCAGGCACCGGATCGTGAACAACTGCTGGATTGGCTGCGAACTCAGCCGCTGGTGGTGCTGGATGAAGCCAATAACTGGTGCATGAGCCATGCCGGCATTCCGCCCCACTGGAGCGTGCAACAGGCGCGACAGCTGGCGCAGGAAGTAGAACGTGTTCTGCAAAGCGACCAGTGCAGCGAATTTTTCCGCCAGATGTACGGCAACCTGCCCGACCGCTGGCAACCGGACTTACAGGGTATGGACCGCCTGCGGGTCATTGTGAATTACTTAACCCGCATGCGCTTTGTCGGCCCGGATAACGAACTGGATCTGCTCAGTAAAGAAGGGGTTGGCACCGCACCGACGGGCTTTCAGCCCTGGTTTAAGGTGCAGCCCCGGCTAGCCGCCGCCAACCGGCTGCTGTTCGGTCACTGGGCGGCACTGGAAGGCAAAGCCGACAGCACCAATGTGTACGCGCTGGATACCGGCTGCGTCTGGGGTGGGCAATTATCAGCGCTGCGGCTGGACGACGAAACCTGGTTCCGGGTACCGGCCACACTTTAACCAACGGGGTAACCGCTATGAACTTTAAACGCATCCGTACCGGCGAAGCCAAAGCACTGCTGGACCAGGGCAACCTGAACATTGCCGATATCCGTGATGAACTGAGCTACGAAGCCGGCCATATCCGCGGCGCCGTGCGTGTGGACAACAGCAACCTGCAGCAATTTATGCAGAGTTGTGACAAAGATGCCCCCTTGGTGGTGTGCTGTTACCATGGCAATTCCAGCCAGGGCGCGGCGCAGTTTTTTGCCAGCCAGGGCTTCAGCCAGGTGTACAGCGTGGATGGCGGCTACGAAATGTGGAAGCTGGGCTTTCCCGAGCTGTGCGAACGCAGCTGAGCAAAATCAAGTTCAGGCCGGCCGTGCTCAGGCATGTTGCCGGCGCCATTCGGCGCGTAAATTAATTAAATTGCCGCCAAACATCAGCAACGCCCCCAGCAATACCCACACATCCAACGCTTCGCCGTAAAACACAAACCCCACCACCGCAATTAAGGGCAAACGCAGAAAATCCAGCGGCACCACCACCCCGGCATCGGCCAGCTGAAAGGCTTTGGTCATGCAGTAATGCGCACTCATGGCGGTAACGCCGACCAGCAGCATCCATACCCATAGTTCTCCCTGTGGCATCACCCATTGCGGCTGATCGGGCAACAGACTGAGGGGAATCAGGCTCATCGGCAGCTGCATCAGGGTCATATAAAACAGAATGCACAGCGGCGTGTCGGTGCCGCTGAGTGACTTGGTAAAAATATAAGCCGCGGCATAGCCCATGGCCCCGGCCAGCACCGCCAGCGCCGCCGGATGCATCACCCCGGCACCGGGGCGCAGAATCAGCAATAACCCGCCAATCCCAAACAGCAGCGCCAGCCAGCGCGGGGCGGTTAACCGCTCGCCCAGCACCAGTGCCGCCAGCAAGGCAGTCCAGACTGGCGTGGTAAATTCCAGCGCAATCACTTCCGCCAATGAGATAAGACCGAGGCCGTAAAACCAACCATATTGGCCGGCAAAATGGGCGATATTACGCCCCAGGTGGGATTTAAGACGCTGAGTGCGCAGCTGCTGCCAGCCGGTCAGCCACACCAGGCCACCGATCAGCGCCACGCCAATAACACTGCGGATAAAGAGAATCTGAAAGGTTGAGAAAGACGCCGCCAGCTCGCGGCCGGACACCGCCATCAAAATAAAAGACACCAGTGCCGCGGCCATCCACAATGCTGCACCGACTACCGGATGCCGCTGCCCTGCCATGCTGTTACCCCACCCGCCGGATCAAAGCGCGCAGGCTAACAAGCAACGTATCACCAGGCAATGACCATATCGTCGCGTTGAATCGCCAGGCGCTCGGCACTGAGCTGCATTTCGGCCACCACAAACTGCGGCTGCACCTGCTTCACCACAATTTCGGTGGCCATATCGGTCAGCTCGGTACGGGGTTCCAGATCGAGGTTGTAGAAAGTACCGGTGCGGTAGACCTGAAATTTATCGCCGGGGCGAATGCCGGCACCGGCACTGGCCTCAATGTGCAGGCGATTGCCGCGCGCCTGTACGATGCGCGCCATAAAGGGCTGACAACGCAGCACTTCGTTCACATCCGCCACTGCGCCCTGCACCACCTGCCGCACTTCTTTGCCATACCCGGTTTGCCAGAACTGCGGCGAGCCAAACCCAACCGCCTGCACCGACGGCGCATTCCAGGCACCCACGGCGCTGTAACTGCGCTGGAATAACATGGCGCCGCTTAAGCCATCGTGCACAAATACATCCATCACAAACTGGCGCGGCCGGCTGGCTTCCGGCAAGCCCAGACGGGCTCGCCATTCACCGGCGTTACTGGCGCGGTCAGCCAGCGATAAATCGCGTACCACGCCCGACACCACATATTGCGCGCCCAGTTGCGTGGCCAGCGCCACCGAGGTGGTTAAGCGCTGCTGCGCGGTTTCTTTCGACGGCGCCCGGCGCGGGTCCTGATACAGACTGATGCGGGTGGCATCCAGGGCGTGTACCGCACCGCTGTGATTCAGGCTGTTGACCAGCACCCGGGGCAAATCCTGTTCGATATTCTGCAGCTGACCAACACTGGCCTGTTGCGGCTGCGCCAGCCCGAAACCGGCCACCGCCACGGCTTTACGGTAACGCTGTTCGCTGGCCGGACACATCGCATCGGCGGCCACTTCGGCGCGAATACCCACTTCGTACAGACCATCGGTCTGTTCTTCCCACAGCACTTCAATATTGCGCAACTGCGCGGTACTGCGCACCTGCACATCGTCCTGTGCCATAACGCCTTTGCTTAACAACGCCGTACTGCGCACCTGGGCACCGACACGCAGGCTGGCCTGATGCATGGCATCCTGCAACGCCAGGCTGCGTACATGACTGATCGCGCCCTGCACCGGCGCACTGCCAACGGCTTCCACCATTTGCACGGCCGCAGCCGGCCACGCCAGTAACAGCGCCGGAATTATGATCAGCAAGATGCGCATAACGGCCTCCACAGGGTTAACAGCGGCTTGGGGTAAGGTCATTCAATAAAGTAAAAACCGGCTTCCGGCATGCTGCTTTCACCCTGCACCCGCTGGCGCTGACTGGAAGCAAATTTATTCGATACCGGCGCTCCGCCCGTCACCGTGGTGCGGCAGTCGACGTTAAAGCGTTGGTTATCCACGGTTTGCAGACAATTACGGAAGCCGTGATCAATCACCATTTCCAGCACGGTTTCAACCGTACCATCCGGCATCACATCCGTAGAGACCACGCGGGCGCCGTGCATATAGGTTTCCACATACGACCGGAAGCGGTCATTCTGCACCACCATATCGCGCACCGTGGTGCTGCCCTGTACCGACATGCCATACACGCGCTCGGCCATGGCGCGATAAGCGTCCATACGAGCGGCACGGATGGCCAGCAGGCGACGTTGCGCATCCGACTTGGACTTACTGGCCACCTCCGTAGCGCCATAACCCACTACCCGTAATGTCATGGGAGCAATCGGGTCAACTTCCTGTTTTACCGGCTCAAAATAAGCCTCCGGCTGCTGATTAACATCTTTTTTACTGGCACAACCAGCCAGCAAAGCCGTGGCTACCAGCAATACAGACACAGGCGCAATGCGCGCAGATAACAGGGTGCGGGTCATAATTCTCTCCAGACAACCGTCTCATTGGCCACTGTGTCGGCCGCAGATACAGAAGGTTTAGGCTTTTTACGCAACGAACTGACAGCAATGACAGCACGATAAGGTGGGCATGGCGCAGAATGGCGACTATTATAGTGGGACGCCGGCGGACAGAAAAACTGACGTAAGAGTCAATAAAATCAGACAAGTTCCTGCAACCGCCACCCGGAATCCAAAAACCACGCAAAGGATCGATCATGATGAAACGTTCGCTGCTGGCGGTTGCTGTAACCGCACTGACCTCTCAGGCGGTATATGCCGCACCTTATATGCCAATGGATGCCCGCGGTATGGCCATGGGTAACACCGGTGTGGCCAGCGCCAAACGCGCCCATGCCCCGGCTTACAACCCGTCGCTGCTGGCTCAGGGTTCTGAAAAAGATGATTTTGCTATCTTGCTGCCGCAGGTTGGTGTGCAGGTATCCGACGAACAAGAAATTACTGATGAAGCCGAGTTGCTGTCAGATGAGATTATTCCGCGGTTTGAAGATACGATCGATGGTAATAATGGATTTATAGGCCTGGAAACTGCACTGAACAACTTCACCAACGACCCAACAAACCCAGCAACAAAACTCAATCTTGAGAACAGCCTTGGTGAAGTACAGCAATCGGTTGTTGAGCTGGATAATTCATTAAAAAATATTTCCGGCAATCCGCTATCTGCCAATCTGGGTCTGAACGCTGCATTAGCGATTCCCAGCAAAAAATTTGCAGCGGCATTAAGCGTTGGCGGCACCGCTGGTATTTCTGGCCGGGTTAAATATTCTCAGGCGGATTCTGATTTGTTTACTTCCTATGTACCGGAAGTGCAGGAATTAGTTACTTTTGTTGAAGCAGTTGACGCCGCTGTAGACGCTTTAGACCCAAGTATGCTTCCAGATGTTCCGACCAGTACGATTATTGATTACTCTCAATTTGATCCGAATGACGCCGCAAATACGGTAGATACTATTCGGTTATCTGATGCAGCCAGTGATCCTGATTTGACGTCCTCCGTACAGGTGGTCGCTTACGCCATTGCTGATGTCGGCATTTCTTTCGCCCGCGAATTTGAATTTGCTGGTGAAAAAGTAGCCATCGGTATTACCCCGAAGCTGCAAAAAATTTCCACCTTTCACTACGTTGCGCAAGTTGATGGTTTTGACGAAGTTGACAGCGATGATCTGAAGGATTCCCAGGAAGATTACACCCGTGCCAACCTGGATATTGGTGCTTCATACCGCTTTGG
>JAEWQT010000226.1 GCA_023399105.1 Pseudomonadota bacterium
TCTCAATGTAGGTTCGGCACAGGCGCAGGTGGGCGTCTTCCAGATCGCGCTCCAGCGTCAGCAGGTTGAACTTGGGCATGGACGTGGCAGCCGTACCGAAGGTGGGCTTTTCGATTTTGCTGCCGAAGGCCATCTTCTGCAGGTACAGAAACCGGGCCGCCCGTTGGATATCGGTGAGGGTTTCAACCGGCGTCGACTGCAGCCAGTTCCAGTTATCACGGCTCACGATTACCCACTTAAACTGGCTGTGCAGCTCGCTTAAGTGGTGTTTAACCACGCGGTACAGGTTGCTTAAATCGCCGTTGATATCGTTGATCACTTCCACCGGGGACGGCTCTTTCATAAAGAAAATAGCCGCCGCACCGGCGAAGGGTTCTACATAGCAGCGATGCTCACCGAGCAACGGCAGTATGTGTTTGGCCAACTTTCGCTTTCCGCCCGGCCAGGGCACCAGAGGTTTGGACATGGCTGTCCTCCTGTATCTGGCGCTCGTGGCGCTCCATCTTGTTAATGAACCGGCAACGCGGGCACTTAACCTCGACGTTGCCTGTACCGCTGACGCGGGCCAACAGTTTGCTGCACTTGCAGCAGCGCACATCGTGCATCATGTGAATCACCTATGACTTTCTGATAGGCTTCGCGCGCTCGTCGACGAGCAAGGAAGCCCTGGGCTGATTCACAGTGCTTAACCACTGTGCGTTGGTGACCGGCTGACAGCTGCAACTGCCGGCCGGTCGCTTCCTTCTTTCTAAACTTCTACGTTTTGCACCGGCAGATCCGGGGCGCGGCCGATGATGCGACCGTTCTGGATAAAGGCTTTCTGGCCGGTGGCCACCGTGTCACCTGCGACCCGCATGCTGGAACCATTGCGCAACGTCACCACTGAGGTGCCGTCACTGCCTACCGAAGCCACGGTGACGATCTGCTTGGCACCTGGGGCGATCAGCTGAGCGAACTTAGTCCATGGGTTCATACCGTCTCCCAGCCAATCGGCTGATCCAGCTCAACAGTTTGGGTGACGATGGCCGAACCATCGCCTGGTGCGGAAATGCTGACGCCCCGCACATAGGCTCGGAAATCGTCAGTCGGTTGGTCGTGCAGTACCGCCACGGTCAGGCCCGGTAGCAATAAGCCAGGCTGTGCGGTTGTTTCCGGTACCGACAGCTCATAGGTATGCACCTTGCGGGCACCGGAGGCCGATAGCACGCTGACGCCGCGCGCGGTATTGGCGGCGATCTCGGTTAGCCAGGCGTCGGTCACATCCGGGGCCGGGCGATCGCCGGCGGTGCCCTGACGGGTTACGGTTAAGGCCACACCTTCGGCTTCACCGCTGACCGTCACCGCGTTGTACAGCAGCCCGCTGACCAGCTGGCCATCGGCGCTGAAAATTTGTGATTCATGGATGGAGCGATCCATTGGCGTCGGCAACAGGTGCCAGGGCGCGACCTTGAAACGGGGCCGCACAATCAGCGTATCGGTGGCCATATCCGCCAGCACCACGCCGCCAGCCGCCTCGGCCAAGCGTTTGATAACTTCCAGTGGCGTCAGGCCCTGGTATGAGAACGCAGCGTTATTCAGCGGCCAATCGGGCAGCAGTGCGGTGTCCCAGTCCAACGTAAAGCCAGTGCCGGCTAACTCGGCAGTAGCCGCCTGCACGGCCGTTGTGGTGCCCACAGAGCGGGTGCGTTTAGGGGCGTAGGAATCGCCCAGATACTGCGACCGGCTGTTGCCGGTAATGCGCCAGGCGCGCTCCAGCGCGTTATCCGTCACACGCCGGGTTTCGGAATAGACCGGAACAAAAAACTCCCAGCGGTGGCCGTTAATAATGACTGCCAGTTCTTTGTAGTCGGTGCCCGGTTTAATCAGCGTCAGCGACCCTTCATTCAGCACAACGGCTGATAAGCGCCAGCTGTAAGTATCAAGATCGGCATCGATACGGATATCCGCCACCGCTAAGGGTTCATTGCCTGGCAACGCCACAACGTCTACAGAGTTCACAAACAAATGCACCTTTTTGTTATCCGCTGCCGGAATTGCCCCCGGCTCAATCGGTGGCGTCTCGGTCAGATACGGAGTTTCAACCTCATACGCGCGGCGGGTACTGAACCCCCAGGGCGCGATCAGATCGTCGTCTTTTTTCGGTGGCTGATGGATGGCCACCAATACACCGCTGGTAATGGGTTGCGCCGGCAGATCGGTCAGCTTGCGGCCACCCCATTCAATAAAACCGGACGGCACATAGGGGCCATCCGACAGATCAAGCAGACCCGATAAATCCAGCAATAATTCACTGGCCAACAGGTCGTATTCAGAGGGGCGATCGGTGTATTTCGCCACCCACAGTTGTGGCATCGCTACCGGCAGATCCAGCACGACCAGACTGGTCGATACATAGGTGGCCATGCCATGCCAGAGTGCAGTACCCGCTACATGATGACCTCCCCGGCAGTGCTGACTGAGTGGCGTTAAAACGTCCCAGCCGGTGCCTGTTGTTCGCTGCAAAACCTGCGTGGCATGCGCCACCGCTTCAGAGATTTCGTATTGAACAGGAACGCCACCGGCGAATGGATTAACCGAGGTTAAATACACCGGAAAGTCTGCCGGCATGATCGACATCGCGGCAGAAAACCGGATGGGCGTTAATGGCATGGAAATGCC
>JAEWQT010000239.1 GCA_023399105.1 Pseudomonadota bacterium
GGTTATTCCAGGCCTGCTCACTGCAACCGGCTAACGGCAGCCAAGCGGCCACCGCCAGTATGCCCAGCCAGCCCGTGCGCCCCAATGTGCCTCGTAATGTCATGACGTACCGATGTTCCCGGGGGGAATCCTTGTTGTTATTGGGTCAGCATTGCGGCGCTGACCAGTGCGTCGTTATGACCGCAGAGTGTGCCAAGATTTCCGGTCCCTGCAAGCCTTTCCGGCAGCCTGGCAATATGCCTGGCTATTTATATTGATGATCTGCATCAGGGCAATAGCAGCCAACCGCGCTATGCTGCGTAGCCGCACAGCCTGGTCGCCGCCCCGTTATGGCGCAGCGGGCTGCGGAAGCGTAGGTGCCGGTGTAACAACGGCTAAGCTTATTCCAAATAGTATTAAGCAATGCAGAAAACCTCCTTGTATGAAATAACACACTTTTGGGATAATGCGCGCCCATTTATTCACCCGATTCTGACTGGACACTGGCGGAACCCCTGATGAGCGAATACCTGCTGATTCTGGTAAGCACCATTCTGGTGAACAATTTCGTGCTGGTGCAGTTCCTTGGCCTGTGCCCGTTCATGGGCGTGTCCAACAAGCTGGAAACCGCCATCGGCATGGGCGCTGCCACCACCTTCGTGCTGACGCTGGCGTCGCTGTGCAGCTATCTGGTGTACACCTACATTCTGCTGCCGTTCGACCTCGCCTACCTGAAAACCATCAGCTTTATTATGGTCATTGCTGTGGTGGTGGGCTTTACCGAACTGGCCATCCGCAAAACCAGCCCGCTGCTGTACCGGGTTCTGGGGATTTTTCTGCCGCTGATTACCACCAACTGTGCGGTACTGGGCGTGGCCTTGCTTAACATCAAACGCGATAACAGTTTTGTCGAATCCATCCTCTACGGTTTTGGCGCCGCAGTCGGTTTCTCGCTGGTGATGGTGCTGTTTGCCGCCCTGCGTGAACGGGTGGCGGTGGCCGATGTGCCCAAGCCCTTCCAGGGTTCTTCTATTGCCATGCTCACGGCCGGTCTGATGGCGCTGGCGTTTCTCGGTTTCACCGGTCTGGTCAGTATCTAGGAGATTTCATGACACCTGCTCTCTGGACCATTGCGATTGCGGTCAGCGTACTGGCTGTTCTGGCTATTATTTTCGGCGCCGTGCTGGGCTTTGCCGCCGTGCGTTTCAAAGTGGAAGGCAATCCCATCGTCGATCAGATCAACAACCTGCTGCCACAAACCCAGTGCGGTCAATGTGGGTTTCCGGGCTGTAAGCCTTACGCCGAAGCCATTGCCAACGGTGAAAAAATCAACAAATGCCCGCCCGGTGGCGAAGGCACAATTGAAGCGCTGGCCGATCTGCTGGGCGTTGAGCCAGAACCGCTGGACGCCGAACACGGTGCTGAAAAAGCCGTACCCACCGTGGCCTTTATCCGCGAAGAGGAGTGCATTGGCTGCACCAAGTGCATTCAGGCCTGCCCGGTGGACGCCATTCTGGGCGCGGCCAAACAAATGCACACCGTGATTGCCGAGGAATGCACCGGCTGCGACCTGTGCGTAGAACCCTGCCCGGTGGATTGCATCGACATGATTCCCGTCGGCGTGGACACCACCACCTGGTACTGGCAGGCGCCCACCAGCGGTGTGGAACTGATCGCCACCGACCGTCACCATCACCAGGCCGGAGACGCAGCATGACCAACCTGATCCGTCTGCACAGCTTTGATGGCGGTATTCATCCGGCCGAGAACAAAGCTCAGTCCACCCAAACGCCGATCCGGGTGGCCAGCCTGCCGGACGAACTGGTTCTGCCGGTGCATCAGCACATTGGTGCCGCAGCCCGTCCGCTGGTACAGGCTGGTGACAGCGTTTTAAAAGGCCAGCGTATTGCCGAAGCGGAAGGCTTTGTCTCGGTACCGCTGCATGCGCCCACCTCCGGCACCGTGGTAGCCGTGGAAGATCGCCCGGTACCGCACGCCTCCGGTCTGGAAGAACTGTGCATCGTGATCCGTCCCGATGGCCTCGATCAGTGGCTGGAGCACCAGAGCCTGTATGCGCAGCTGGGCGTTGAGCATCTGGCCGACATCACCCCGCGCCAGCTGGTTGAACACATCCGCAACAGCGGTATCGCCGGCATGGGCGGCGCCGGCTTCCCCACGGCGGTGAAACTGAACGTGGGCCAGAAGCCCATTCATACCCTGATTCTGAACGGCGCGGAATGCGAGCCGTACATCACCGCCGATGACATGCTGATGCGCGAACGCGCCGCCGAAGTGATTCAGGGCGCGCTGATTCTGCAGCACATTGTCGGCAGCAAGCGTTGCTTAATCGGCGTGGAAGACAACAAACCCGAAGCCGTGGCCGCGCTGGAACAGGCACTGGTGCAGCTGGATCAGCAACACCATATCGACGTGGTGGTAATCCCCACCAAATACCCGTCCGGCGGCGAAAAGCAGCTGATTAAAATTTTAACCGGCGAAGAAGTTCCGGCCGGCGGTATTCCCGCCGACCTGGGGCTGGTGTGTCAGAACGTCGGCACCGCCGCCGCAGTGTATCGTGCGGTGCAACTCGGCGAGCCGTTAATTTCCCGCATCACCACAGTGACCGGTGAGGCCGTACAGCAACCGGGTAACTTTGAGGCCTTAATCGGCACGCCGGTGGCGCACCTGCTGCAACTGGCCGGCTACAAAGCGCAACAACGCGAACGCGTGATTATGGGCGGCCCGATGATGGGGTTTGCCCTGCCGCAACTGCAGCTGCCGATTACCAAAACCAGCAACTG
>JAEWQT010000275.1 GCA_023399105.1 Pseudomonadota bacterium
CCGGTCAGCCGCGAGGTGGAATATCACGACGCCAATGGCCGCCTGCTGGCGACAAAAACCAACCGCTACGGCGAGAATGCCGCCACTCCGGAATTTACCCTCACTGATGCGCGTAAAGACTACCGCGAACAGGCTGTATTTCAGGGGGATGAACTGACCCTGAGCCTGACCGAGCCGGGCAACAGCAGCCGTAAAACCTTCCGCAACCTGCCGGATGATTTAATTATTGATGCCGGCTTTGATGATTTTGTGCGCCAGCATTGGCAGGCCCTGCAGCAAGGCAAACGGGTGGATTTTCATTTTGCTTCCGCCGCCCGTCAGGATCTGATCCGCTTCCGGCTGGAACCTCAGGCCAGCGACAATAATGAACTGGTATTGTCCATGCGCTTAAGTTCACGCCTGCTGGCCTGGCTGCTCGACCCGATTGAGCTGACCTACGATAAAACCAGCCAGCGCCTGTTGCGCTATAAAGGCTTAACCAATATTCAGGACGACAACGGCACCACCTTCAGGGCGATGATTGATTACCAGTATCACGACCAGGCTACGCCCAACCCTGAAAACTAACATTAAGAACAACCGGACAAGGATTACGCCATGAACAGATTGCAGCGCCTGGGGTTTTTATTGCTGGCCGGTATTCCGGCCGCCGCCGCAGAAACCAGCCCGGAGGCAACAACCACAGCACCGGGCGCAACAACCGCTGCACTGGCTGAGGCGGCGCTGCAACTGGATACGGTTCAGATCAGTGGTCAGCAGGAACCGCTGGCGGAAATTTCCACCAAAAAACTGCTGCGCGTTCCCGGTGCCGGTTATGACCCGTTGCGCGCCATTGGCAGCCTGCCCGGTGTTACTTTTACCAACGGCATGGGGTCAGAGCCTGCCGTGCGTGGTTCATCACCGAACGACAACGCCTACTACGTGGATTTTCTGCCGGTCGGGTATATTTTTCACAGCGATTCCTCCAGCATTATCAGTGACAACGTGCTGGAAGATTTTCGCCTCGAATTGGCGGCCTTTTCCCCCAAATACAACAATGCCACCGGCGCCGTGATTGATGCCACCTCGCGCTCGCCGTATTACGACCGCAGGCAAATTATTATTGATGCCAGCCTGTTAAAAGCCGGGTTCTTTTACGAGCAGCCGGTCAACGAAAATCAGAGTTTTTATTTCGGTGCCCGGCAAAGTTTATTTCAGTATTACATCGAGAATTTTCTCGATGACGAAGACTTTGAATTTACCACTGTACCGGAATACTACGATTATCAGGGTAAGTACGAATTCCGCCTCAGTGACACCGAACAGGTCGCCATTCAGATACTGGGTTCTCGTGATAAAGCCGGTTTATTATTTGCCGACGATTCCGATGCCGTACAGCAGGACTCGGGCTTATCCGGCGGGCTGAATTTTGAAGCCTTTTTTAATACCCAGGGGGTATTGTGGGAAAAAATTTATACCAGCGGCCTGAGTCATAAAATTGGCTTGTCACACATGGAACAGAAGTTTGCCTTTACTATCGGCAGAGACAATGAGGTAGATGTCAAACTGAATGAGTTCAACCTGCGCAGCCAATTTAACCAGCCACTAAGTTTTTCTCATGAATTGCAATGGGGTCTTGAATATACACAAAAAAATATCAATTATTCTGGCCGAATTACTGCGCCTTCATGTAGTAGTGAGCTTGATTCACCATCTGGGTGCAATATTTCAGATAGTACGGAAGAACTAACCGGCTCTGGTGATATTCCTGTTAACGAATACGATGCCCATATTGCCGATATTTGGCAGGTAACCCAAAACTGGACGTTAACCCCGGCTCTGGCACTGTCTTACGATGACTACACCAGTGAAACCTTTATCGAACCACGCCTGCGCAGCCGCTGGCAGTTCCGCGATCAATGGTGGTTTAACGCCGCGTACGGCGACCACCATATACTGCCCGACAACTTTGGCCAATATATTGCCCCATTTGGTAACGAAGACCTGCAACAACCCACCGCCCGCCATGTTGAGTTAGGGCTGGAGCAACAGCTGCGGGATGATTTGTTATGGAAAATAGAGCTTTATTATAAACAGCTGGATAACCTGATTATTGGCCGCCCAAAACTGGATCAAGACAGAAAAGATGATCCGGCTTATATTGCTGAATACAATGCTCTGCCGCGCTACACTAACGATGCCGAAGGTAAAACCTGGGGGCTGGAATTTTTCCTGAATAAAAACCTCAGTGATCGCTGGTACGGCTGGTTATCGGTGGCTTATTCGCGCACCTTCCGCACCAATACCCTGACCGGTGAAAATTTCACTTACGAATACGATCAGCCGCTGATTATTAATGCGGTGGCTAACTGGCAACTGAACCCGCACTGGGACATCGGCTTTAAGTGGCGGCTGCAAAGTGGACAACTGGTTACTCCTATCACTAATCCCGGAATACCTCCGGTTTACGGCAGCCTGAACTCTGAACGCCTGCCCGTTTACCACAAACTGGATCTGCGCGCCGATCGCACGTTTCTGCTGAAGAATGGCCGCGAAATGGACTTCTACATCGAACTGCTCAATGTTTATGCGCGTAAAAATGTGATCGGCTACCAATACGAAGGGGCTGACTACAGCAAACGGGAAGAGGTGAACGATCTGCCCACCATTTTGTCGTTTGGCATAAAAGTACGGCTCTGATCTGTCTTTCCAGGAGCCTAATCGCAAAAAAAATACAGAATTGTTCCACCCGGGACTTTAAAATAATGCCATTGCCCCCACTAAGCTGGGGAATCTGACTGGGGAACCCCGCTATGCTGATCGGAAAGCGCGAAGAATTTGATCTGAATGAAATGGCCATTTTTGCCCACGTGGTGGATGCCGGCAGCTTTACTGGTGCGGCCCGCAATCTGGGCCTGCCGAAATCCACCGTCAGCCGCAAAATCACCCAGCTGGAAGAACGCTTAGGCGTGCGCTTAATTCAGCGCACCACCCGCAGCCTGCGCCTCACCGATACCGGCAACGCTTACTACAACCACTGCGCGCGCATTCTCAGCGAAATTGAAGAAGCCAATATTGCCGTTACCCAGATGCAGAGCACCCCGACCGGCACCCTGCGCATTACCGCCCCGGTATTGTTCGGTTCGACCGTGCTGTCCAGTCTGGTGGCCGAATTTATGGAACTGCACCCACAGGTGAACATTGATCTGGTGCTGTCGGATCAGCGTCTGGATCTGGTGCAGGACGGTATTGATATCGCGTTCCGGATCGGCCAACTGGAAGATTCATCCCTGATCGGTCGCTATCTGGGCGATGTGCGTGGCATGCTGTGCGCCAGCCCGGAATATCTGCGCCGTAAGCCCGCGCCGGTGCATCCGCAGGAACTCAGTGAACACAGCCTGATTACCGCCAGCCAGTGGGCGCAGTGGCACATGACCGGACCGGATGAGCAGGAAGTGTCTGTTCAGGTAAAAGCGCGGTTGCAGGTTAACGACTTTGCCAGTCTGTACTCTTTAACCCTGGCCGGTGCCGGTATTGCGCCGCTGCCGATGTTGATTGCGGCGCCGGCCGTACGGGCCGGTAATCTGATTCCGGTGCTGCCCGACTGGCCCTTTGAAGCCAGCCCGATTCACGCGCTCTACCCCAGCAACCGGCATCTGTCGGCCAAGGTGCGCAGCTTTGTCGACTATGTGATTGAAAGCATTCGTCCCAACCCACCCTGGGAAGTGCTGGACAGTGATAAGCCAGCCGCCCTGCCTAAAGCAAATTGAGCTCCTGGGCACGGTGCAGCGCCTGAGTGCGGCTGCGCGCGCCCAGCTTCACGTTGATTTTGCGCGCATGGGTTTTCACCGTGTGCAGCGAAATAAACAGCTGGTCAGCAATATCCTGGTTGGATAAGCCCTGAGCAATTTTGCGCAGCACTTCCAGTTCACGCTCACTGAGATTGGCTGACAGCGCCAGGCCGCGTCCACTGTCCGAGGTCACACTGCCGTCGCTCAGCCCCGGCAGCCAGTCAGGTAAACTCAGCGCCAACCCTTCCCGCTGCAGGCTGCGCAACGCCTGGCTGAAAACCTGCTGCGCATCCGCCCCGGGCTGCTGCAGCCGTAACGCCGCACTGCGCAACAGCCCCAGCACCAGGCTGATCAGTGGATTGGTACGCTGGCGCAGGGTCTGCTCCAGTAGCGCCAGACAGTCATTGATCTGGCCGTTGTGCAACCACAGCCGGGCCTGCGTCAGTAAGGCAAAGCCCGGCTGCATGGGAAACAGCTCCGGCCGTGGCAAAGCCTGAAAAGTGCGGCCCCGCAATAACTGATCCAACCCCTGCTGCGCCCGCACCAATTTGTTTTGAGTAATCCAGATATTCACTTTCACCAGTGCCAGCCACTCGTAGGTACTGCGCTCGACCTGCCAGCGCTGCATCAGCCGTTCCGCCGCATCCAGCGCCCCCAGGGCCGCAGCAAAATCCTGCCGGGCCGCACAACGCATAGCCTCTACGCCGTAGCCATAGCACACGCTGACATCGCGCAATTCGGTACTGACGGCAATGCCCTGCCGCAGCGCCTCTTCCAGTCGTGCATCACTGCCGCCGGTCAGCCACAGCAACACCGCCCGATACAACAACAGGCGCGCCCTGGGTAAACGGTCGGCGTGTTCCGATGTACCGTCCAGCAATTGCAGGCCGCGTTCAATGATGGCGCTGCTGCGGCTGATATGGCCCCGGTTCAGTTCAATGCGGGCGTAATCAAACAGACTCAGTGCCTCCAGCGCCGGCGCCTGATACTGGCGCGCCAGATCCTGAGTCAGGCGGTTCCAGTGGCGTGCATCTTCGGTATCCTGCTGCGCCAGCTGCAAATGTGCGAGGGTAGAACTCATCAGAATCCGTAAGGCAAAGCGGGCCGGCGGCAAGGCTTCCAGTGCGTGCCGGCAGCGCCGGGCGGATTCTTCCAGATCGCCATCCAGACGAGCCAGATAGCCTTGCAGGGCATCCGCCTCGAACGCCTGTACGTAATCGCGCTGCAATAACGACTGCAGTAACGCCCGGGCCTGTTCACGCTGCTGGGTCAGCAATAAGGCCCAGCAGGCAATGGCCATCAGGCGTGGCGACTGCTGCAGTAATTCCGGCCCCAGTTGATCAAACCAGTGCAATAAGCCGGCAATGTCCAGGTTGGCCAGAATCTGCTCGGCTTCGCGTCCTACCCACTCCTGCAC
>JAEWQT010000080.1 GCA_023399105.1 Pseudomonadota bacterium
ACCCTGTACCTGGTGATGCGGGTGTACTTCGAAAAGCCGCGCACCACGGTAGGCTGGAAAGGCCTGATCAACGATCCGTATATGAACGACACCTTCAAAATCCAGGACGGCCTGCACATTGCCCGCCGGCTGCTGCTGGACCTGGCTGAACTGGGTCTGCCATTGTCGACCGAAGCACTGGATCCGATTTCACCGCAATACATTCAGGATCTGATCGCCTGGTCCGCCATTGGCGCACGCACCACCGAATCCCAGACGCACCGCGAAATGGCTTCCGGCCTGTCCTCCGCCGTGGGCTTTAAAAACGGCACCGATGGCAGCCTGACAGTTGCCACCAACGCCCTGATGTCCGTAGCCAATCCGCACCGCTTCCTTGGCATCAATGCCGATGGTCAGGTATCCATCGTCTCAACCCGTGGCAACCCTTATGCCCACGTGGTGTTACGCGGCGGCGGCGGCAAACCGAATTATGACTCAGTGAATGTGGCGCTGGCCGAAGAAGCACTGGCTAAGTCGGATCTGGCTGCCAACATCATGATCGATTGCAGCCATGAAAACTCGAACAAAAACCCGGCCCTGCAACCTCTGGTACTGGAGAATGTCACCAACCAGATTCTGGACGGTAACAAGTCCATTATTGGTCTGATGGTGGAATCCAACCTGAAACACGGCCGCCAGAATATCCCTGCCAATCTGGATGATCTGGAATACGGTTTATCGGTTACCGATGGCTGCATCAGCTGGGATGAAACCGCCGATGCCATTCTGAAAATGCGCGACAAGCTGAAAGACATTCTGCCAGCCCGCAATAACTGATCAGCACCCACAACAAAGAGGACAGCTCAGGCTGTCCTCTTTGCATTTCTGTTCACAAATTTTTTTTCTCCACCCCCACCAAACAATCCCTCTCTGATATGATCACGCCTCTAACCGATGGGAAGATGTCTTGGACGCGACAACAA
This sequence comes from Pseudomonadota bacterium, assembly GCA_023399105.1. GTDB lineage: Bacteria > Pseudomonadota > Gammaproteobacteria > Pseudomonadales > Oceanobacteraceae > Venatoribacter. The sequence continues at coordinate 963 of JAEWQT010000080.1, forward strand.
TCAATCACTTGCTACTGATCGGCGCTGTTCTGGTCGCCGCCAGCATTTTACTCAGCTCGTTTGCTAACCGTATCGGTGTTCCTATTCTGGTTATCTTTCTGGCCGTTGGAATGTTTGCCGGCGTCGATGGCCCGGGCGGTATTGTGTTTGAAAATTACTCCCTGGCGTACCTGGTCAGTAACCTGGCACTGGCTGTTATTTTGCTGGATGGCGGTATGCGTACCAAGGTCACAACCTTCCGCGTAGCCTTACGTCCGGCATTAACACTGGCCACCGCCGGCGTGGTCATTACCGCGGGCCTTACCGGTATTGCCGCAGCCTGGCTGTTCAACCTGACCTTGCTCGAGGGACTGCTGATCGGCGCCATTGTCGGCTCCACCGATGCAGCCGTGGTGTTTAACCTGTTGAACGGCAAAGGTCTGAACGAACGGGTCGGCTCGACGCTGGAAATTGAATCCGGCAGTAACGATCCGATGGCCATGTTCCTGACCATCACCCTGATCGCCATGCTGCTGGCAGGCCAGACCGGTTTTCACTGGAGCGTTCTCACCAGCCTGATTCAGCAATTCGGCCTGGGTATTCTGCTGGGTTTGATCGGTGGCTGGCTCTTATTGCAACTTATTAACCGCATTCAGATTGCTGATGGGCTGTATCCGTTACTGGCCGTCACCGGCGGCATTCTGCTGTATGCCCTGTCCAGCGCTATCGGCGGCAGTGGCATTCTGGCCGTCTATGTGTGTGGCTTACTGCTGGGCAACCGCCCGATCCGTAATCGCCACGGCATTCTGCACATGTTTGACGGGCTGGCCTGGATGAGCCAGATCGGCATGTTCCTGGTGCTGGGCTTATTAGTTACGCCAAGCGAACTGCTGCCCATTGCCGTGCCGGCACTGCTGTTATCCGTCTGGATGATTTTCTTTGCCCGACCATTGTCGGTCATTATCAGCCTGCTGCCATTCCGTGGCTTTGACTGGAAAGAACGGGCCTTTATTTCCTGGGTGGGCCTGCGCGGTGCGGTGCCGGTTATTCTGGCTGTGTTTCCGCTGATGGCCGGGCTGGAAAACGCCCAGCTGTTCTTTAATGTCGCCTTTTTTATTGTGCTGGTGTCGCTGCTGGTACAGGGCACCACGCTCTCACTGGCTGCCCGCAAAGCCGATGTTATTGTACCGGCGACCCCCACACCGATTTCCCGGCTGGGGCTGGAAGTGCACCTGGCCAGCCAGTGGGAATTATTTATATACCGCCTGAATGCCAACCGCTGGTGTGTTGGTGCCGAACTGCGCGAACTGCGCATGCCGGAAAACACCCGTATTGTGGCCTTGTTTCGTGATAAACAGCTCTTACACCCGAGCGGCAGCACCCGGCTGCAGGCCCGGGATATTTTGTGCATCATCGGCCATGATCACGATCTGCCAGTGTTAGGCAGAATATTCAGCGAATCCCCGGCCCGTAATCAGGATCTCAGCTTCTTTGGTGATTTCCTGATTGATGGCAGCGCCCGCCTGGCCGATCTGGCCATGTTCTATCCGATCCCGGCCAATGTTGAAGGCTTTAACACCATTGGTGAGTTACTGACTCAGCTTCTGGGTGGCAAACCTGTGGTCGGTGACAGCTGCGAATGGAGCGGTATGCTGTGGAGCATTGCGGAAACAGACGGCGCCAGCATTGCCC
>JAEWQT010000164.1 GCA_023399105.1 Pseudomonadota bacterium
GCTGTCGGTCATATCATTGCGCCAGATATTGTTTTCTAACGATTAGTTGTTGGCTGGGTAAACAGGCAAAGCGCTCGCTGCGTTTGGGGCCAGAAGCTTGAGGCTTGAGGCTTGAAGCAAAAAAACGCTCGCTACGCTTGACGGGAGACGGGAGAAGCCAAAAATCGTCCAGCGTCCAGCGTCCAGCGTCCAGCGTCCAGCGTCCCTACCATTCCAACTCATCAAAATGATCAATGCCCGGAAATTGCCCGCCGCGCTGCGGGGCTTTCTGGCTGTCTGGGTGAAAGATGGTCAGTAGCCAGCCGATACCCCAGCGGGCGGCGGATTCTAGCACAGCCTGGCTGTCGTCAATCAGCAGCGTGTGGGCCGGGTTGAAGGCTTCGTCACGGTGCAGATGGTCCCAGAAGCCGGCGCTTTCTTTCGGTTCACGGTAATCGTGCGAGCTGATCACCCGGTCGACCAGTTTATCGAGACCGGTACGCTCCATTTTCAGCTGCACGCTGTCGCGGTGGGCGTTGGTGACAATTACCGTGCGCTTGCCCAGCTCGCGCAGGCGGGCGAGAAAATCATGGACGTGCGGCCGGAAGCCGATTTTATGCTGCACGTCGCGCTTCAGTTCGGCCACCGGCAGGCCGGTGAGGTCGGTCCAGAAATCCAGGCAGTACCAGTTGAGGGTGCCGCGCAGGCCTACAAAGCTTTTGTTCAGCTCGCTCAGGGCTTCTTCTTCACTCAGGTCGTGGTGCTCGGCATAGCGGGCCGGCAGGTGTTCCAGCCAGAAATAGTTATCAAAATGCAGGTCGAGCAAGGTACCGTCCATATCCAGCAGCACGGTATCAATTTGTTGCCAGTCGGGCAGGCTCATAGGGTTATACTCCGGTGCAAGACCGACATTGTAAGCAGGGTAGCCATGCATAAAAAACCTGAAATTCTGCAACGGCATGTTGTAGCCCAGAGCCGCCTGTTCCGGGTGGAGTCTTTTGATCTGCGTTTCAGCAATGGTGTTGAGCGGACTTATGAGCGACTGGTGCCCGGCGGTTCCGGCGCGGTGATGCTGGTGGCGCTGCTGGACGATAAGACGGTGGCTCTGATCCGTGAGTACGGCGGCGGCATCGAGGATTACACCTTAACCCTGCCGAAAGGCGCCATTGATCTGGGCGAGAGTCTGCGCGATGCCTGCAACCGCGAGCTGCAGGAAGAAATCGGTTACGCCGGGCGCGAATTTATCTGGCTGAAAAAACTCAGCCTGTCACCCAGCTATATGAAAAGCGGCATTGATGTGGTGCTGGTGCGTGACCTGTACCCGTCACAGCTGGAAGGGGACGAACCCGAACCGCTGGAACTGGTGCCCTGGCCGCTGGAGCGCCTGCATGAACTGTACGCACAGGAAGACTGCACCGAAGGCCGCGCCATTGCGGCGCTGGCCTTAACCCAGGAGTTTCTGGCCGGGCGCTTCAGCGGCACGCCGCTGTAAGTGTCACAACAACAGCGTTAACGCCAGAATCAGCGGGCTGAGCAGCGTACAGATTACGTTGGCGGCCAGATAGGGCGGGTGCTCACCCAGCGCCGCGCCCTGCACGAACGCACCGCGCACAGCCACGGCGCCGGGCGCCAGACCGATCAGGGTCAGCCAGGCCGCGGCCGGGAATAAACCGGCCACAATCCCCCCCACCACCACTGCAATGGCAGCCAGCCAGAAGCCGGCAAAGATCTGTGCCGAACGCTTAACGCCCCAGGCGATCAGGGCGTGGTAGCGGCCGGCCTGACGGTCGGCGTCGATATCCGGAAACTGGTTCAGCAGCAGCAGGTTATTCACCAGAAAGAACGGCAGTAAGGACGCCAGCCAGGCACGGCTGTCGACGCTGCCGGCTAGCAATAAATGGGTACCGGCGACCATCAGTACGCCAAAGCCCAGCCCCGGAGCAATCAGACACAGCAGCGGGTTGCGGTTAATCGGCCCGGTGTACAGCACAATCAGCGCGGCACCGAGCAGGCCGAAGGGCAGAATGCTCCAGCCGCTGCGGACCATAAAAAACAGGCCAATCGCAATCACCAACAGCAGGGTAACAATGCCGCCGGCCAGCACCCACCGGGCAGCGGTCGGTTGCGCCGGTAAGGCGCCGGTACCACCGCTGAAGGGCGTGCGGCGGGTGTTGAAATCCAGCCCGCTGGTAAAATCCTGATACTCATTGAGCATATTGACGCTGACGTGTGCCAGCACGCCGCCCAGCATAATCAGCCCCAGCATCAGCCAATCCATCGGGGCTCCGGCCTGCAGACCGGTGGCCAGCCCCAGGGCGATGCACACCGGCGGCAGTAATAAAAAGTTACCACGCATGGTTTTCACCACTGCCAGTGGCCGGGAGAGGGCGATGCTGTTCACAATGACTTCCTTGCTTGCAGAGAATCTTAATAAAGGCGCTATCTTGGCCGAATTTGTAAAAAGCGCCAGTGGGAGGCCAGGCAAAGGTATTTTTTATTCCATCGGGGTCTAATTTAATAAATTTATATTCTTTTTTGTAATCTTAAGCCTGCTCTACTATGCCAGCCTGCAAAAACCCCGAGGATTTGGCCGTGGATTGGCAAGGCTGGTTTGCTCTTACTCTGACTGCTGGTGTGTTACTGACGCTGATTTTTACCCGCGTCCAGCCGCATATTGCCATGATGGCGGCCCTGACCCTGCTCAGCGCCACCGGTATTCTGACCAGCGCCGAGGCACTGGCCGGGTTCAGCAACAGTGGCCTGATCACCGTGGCGGCCATGTTTGTGGTGGCCGCCGGTCTGCACAGCTCGGGTGGTATCGATATTCTGGTCAACCGTTTGCTGGGGTCGCCCGGTACTTTGCGTTCGGCCATGCTGCGGATTTTCGGCCCGGTGGTCTTTCTCAGCGCCTTTCTGAACAACACCCCGGTGGTGGCCACCATGATTCCGGCCATTAACAGCTGGTCGCAGAAAATTGGCATCGCTCCGTCCAAGCTGATGATTCCCCTCAGCTACACCGCCATTCTCGGTGGCACCCTGACCTTAATTGGCACCAGCACCAACCTGGTGGTGAATGGCCAGTATCAGGCGCTCACCGGCCGTGATGGCTTATCGCTGTTTTCCATTACCGCCGTCGGTTTGCCGGTGGCGCTGGTCGGCCTGCTGTTTATGTGGCTGGTATTTCCGCGTCTGCTGCCCGACCGCAGCAATAAGAAAGCCTTTACCAACCTGCGCGAATTTACCCTCGAAGTGTCGGTGGCCAGCGATGGCCCGCTGGTGGGTAAAACCGTTGAAGAAGCCGGCCTGCGTGAACTGGAGCGGGTGTATCTGGTGGAAATTGAACGCGGTGAAACGGTACTGACGGCGGTGGCTTCCGAGCAACCCTTGCAGGGCGGCGACCGTCTGGTGTTCGCCGGCGATACCGAAGCCATCTCGGAACTGCTGCGCATTAACGGCATTGTGCCGTCGGCGCTGGAAAACGATAACGCCCTCAGCAAACAGCGCGCCGAGCGTTGCCTGGTCGAAGCCGTGGTATCCCCTCACTGTGCCGCCATCGGTCAGGCCATCCGCGATGCCCAGTTCCGCGACCGTTACGGTGCGGTGGTGCTGGCGGTGGCGCGTAACGGCGAACGGGTGCAGGGCAATCTGCGTTCTATTAAGTTGCAGGCCGGCGATACCTTATTGCTGGAAGCACGGCCGGCGTTCGTCAGCCGTCAGCGTTTTAACAAAGACTTTTTGCTGGTGAATGACCTGGGCAAAGAAACCCCGCGCCATAACCGCGCTTATCTGGCCTGGTTTATTTTGCTGACGGTGGTGGGGCTGGCCGGCTGCAATGTGATTTCCATGCTCAATGCCGCGCTGGTGGGGGCTGGCCTGATGCTGATGACCGGCTGTCTGAATGTGAACCAGGCCGAGCGCAGCCTCGACCTGACCGTGATCATCACCATCGCTGCGTCTTTTGCCTTAGGAGCCGCCTTGCAAAAAACCGGCGTGGCCGCCTGGATTGCCGGCAACATTGTGCATCTGAGCGATTATCGCCCCTGGCTGATGCTGGTGCTGACCTACGTAGCGG
>JAEWQT010000336.1 GCA_023399105.1 Pseudomonadota bacterium
CGAAAGCGGCTGAAACCGACAAACCGAAAAAGAAAAAGCCCAAGCCGAGCAAGCGTCAAAAGCTGAACGCCAAGAAAAAAGCCGACGGCAAAGCGAAAAAGCCCGGCAAGAAAAAAGCCGCAAAAAAAACGGCGAAAAAGTCCACCAAAAACGCCGCTGATTAAGCGGCAGTAATAAGGTTAAGCAACATGAAACTGGAAGCGGTTTACGGTTTACACGCCGTAACCACCTTGCTACAGCGCAACCCGGAACAGGTGATTGAGCTGTGGATTATGCAGGGGCGTCACGATGCCCGGATGCAGCGGGTGCTGGAACTGGCGCAAGAGCAGCAGCTGGATGTCCGTGAGGCCGACAAAGGCCTGATGAACCAGAAAGCCGATGAAGGTAACCATCAGGGTGTGATTGCCTGGCGCAAGCCGGTGCAGCACAAAACTGAAAAACACCTGCCGGATATTCTTGATGCCATCAGTGGCACGCCGCTGATTCTGATTCTGGACGGCGTTACCGACCCGCATAACCTCGGCGCTTGCCTGCGCACCGCCGATGCCGCCGGGGTACAGCTGGTGATTGCACCGAAAGACAAATCCGCCCCGCTGAATGCGACCGCTGCCAAGGTTGCCTGTGGAGCGGCCGAAGCCGTACCCTACATTCAGGTAACCAACCTGGCCCGCACCATGAAAGAGCTGCAGCAGCGCGGCATCTGGATTGTCGGCACCGCCGGTGAAGCCGAACGCAGCATTTATCAGCAGGATATGAAAGGTCCGATGGCGCTGGTGATGGGTGCCGAAGGCAGCGGTATGCGCCGTTTAACCCGCGAACACTGCGATTATCTGGTCAACATCCCCATGGCCGGTGAAGTCAGTTCGGTCAACGTATCGGTAGCCACCGGTATCTGTTTGTTTGAAGCGGTACGGCAGCGCAGCGGGGTATAACCCGCTGTGCAAGCAAAACGCTCGCTACGCGAACGGGCTAAACGCACGCTACGCTTGACGGGAGATGGGAGAAGCAAAAAAATCGCATTAGCGTCTCCCGTTAAGCGTTCCAATAGCCTCCCCCTATGTGACCCTTTAATAAGATCAATTTAACCAATCACGCCCCGCCCCCTATTATGACCCTCGTTCCCAACACAAACCTATGGAGCGAGACCATGATCAACACTGAAATCAAACCGTTCAAAGCCACCGCATTCAAAGATGGGCAGTTCGTCGACATCACTGAAGCCGATGTGAAAGGCAAGTGGTCCGTATTCTTCTTTTACCCGGCCGACTTCACCTTCGTGTGCCCGACCGAACTGGGTGACCTGGCGGACAAATACGAAGAACTGCAGAAACTGGGCGTAGAAGTATTCTCTGTGTCTACCGACACCCACTTCTGCCACAAAGCCTGGCACGACAGCTCTGACACCATCGGCAAGATCAAGTACTACATGGTGGGCGACCAGACCGGCACCATCACCAACAACTTCGGTGTGATGCGTGAAGGTCAGGGCCTGGCCGACCGCGCGACCTTCCTGATCGACCCGCAGGGTGTGATTCAGGCCATGGAAATCACTGCAGAAGGTATTGGCCGTGACGCCGACGACCTGATGCGCAAAGTGAAAGCCGCTCAGTACGTGGCTTCTCACCCGGGTGAAGTGTGCCCGGCTAAGTGGAAAGAAGGTGAAGCGACGTTAGCCCCATCACTGGACCTGGTCGGCAAAATCTGATCGAAGCTGGCTACGTTGGCATCGCGTTGTTAAAAGCCGATTCAGAATGCTCACTTAGTTCACTAAGCTCCGCTTCTTCCTCGGCTTTTGCCTAGCGCTGCCGGCCTCGCCAACGCTTCGGGCCGCGAGTCGGCTTTGCCAAATAGCTAGATCGAATAGCTTGAACCAATCGCAATACCCGGCTCCGGTTTCCGGTGCCACTTTAAAACATTCAATCGGACGGTAATCCCATGCTTGATGCAAATATGAAACAACAATTAGGCACCTACCTGAACAATCTGCGTAATCCGATTGAACTGAAGGTGTCTGTTAACGATTCACCCAAGTCGAAAGAACTGGAAGAACTGGCGCAGGAAATTGCCCAGTTAAATGACAAAATTTCTCTGACCACGACCCGCGATGCGATCGACGGTCGTAGTCCGGTGATGACCATTGCCAAAACCGGCAGTGATGCCCGTGTTGCCTTCGCCGGTGTGCCGATGGGGCACGAATTTACCTCGTTGGTATTGGCCCTGTTGCAGGCGGGCAGTCACCCGTCGAAAGAAGATCAGGCGTTGCAGGAGCAGGCGAAATCGCTTACCCGTGCGCTGAATTTTGAAGTCTATGTGTCGCTGTCGTGCCACAACTGCCCGGACGTGGTGCAGGCGGTGAATTTAATGGCGGCGCTGAATCCGAATATTAAAGCCACCATGATTGATGGCGGCGTTTTTCCGGATGAAGTGAAAGCCCGCAACATTATGGCGGTGCCCGCGGTGTTCCTGAATGGCGAGCCCTTTGCCAACGGCAAAATGACGCTGGCGGAAATTCTGAATAAAGTCGATGACGACGCCGATGCCAAAGCGGCGGCGGCACTGGCCGACAAAGATCCGTTCGATGTGCTGGTGGTCGGCGGTGGCCCGGCGGGTGCGTCAGCGGCAATTTATGCGGCGCGTAAAGGCATCCGTACTGGTCTGGTGGCCGAGCGTTTTGGTGGTCAGGTGTCGGATACCGTTGGCATCGAAAACTTTATTTCGGTGCCTTACACCGAAGGTCCGAAGCTGGTCGCACATTTAGAAGAACACGTTAAAGAATACGACGTGGATGTGATGAAAGCGCAGAAGGCCGTAGCGTTGCGCAAAACCGACGCCGGTTTAACCGAAGTGGAATTAGCCAATGGCGCGGTATTGGCGAGTAAATCCGTGATTCTGGCCACCGGTGCGCGCTGGCGCGAAATGAACGTACCGGGCGAGCAGGAATACAAAGCCAAAGGTGTGTGTTTCTGCCCGCACTGCGATGGTCCGCTGTTTAAAGGCAAAAAAGTCGCAGTGATTGGTGGTGGGAACTCCGGTATCGAAGCGGCGATCGAGCTGGCTGGCATTGTTGAGCATGTCACCGTGCTGGAATTTTCCGACACGCTGCGCGCCGATGCGGTACTGGTTAAAAAGGCTGAAGCCACGGCCAACATCGACATTATTAAAATGGCGATGACCACCGAAGTATTGGGCGATGGCGAGCGCGTGGTTGGCATTAAATACAAAGACCGCCGCACCGATGAAACTCATGTGATCGAACTGGCGGGTATTTTCGTGCAGATCGGTCTGGTGCCGAACAGCGAATTTCTGCGCGATACGCTGGCCTTAACCGAGCGTGGTGAAATTGTGGTGGATGCCCACGGCGCGACCTCCATGCCGGGTGTATTTGCCGCCGGTGATGTGACCAACACACCGTACAAGCAGATCATTATTTCCATGGGCTCAGGTGCTACCGCTGCACTCGGTGCCTTCGACTACCTGATCCGCCGCTGAGGCGGATCATCCCCTTTCCAACAGCACCCTAGGGGGCCAGTGAATAACTCTGCACAGCTCTGCGCGAGTTTTCCGGGTTGCAGAGCAAGGCGGCGAATGCAGAGAATGACGAGTCCTTTTCAAATTCGCCAACACCGCTATGCGGGCCGGAAAGCCGCGCCCTGCAATGCAGAGCGTGCACTGAGTTGTTCATAGGCCCCCTCCTATCCTTGTTGGGAACTTTCCGGCCCGGTGGTGATGACGTCCCCGGGCCGGCTTTTTTATCGGAATCGTACTCAGCTGCGGACACTATCATCGTTACGCAGGTGATCTGTCAGGGCATCGCAACTGTTGGCCCAATCGTTCAGCCATGCCGGTATGCTGGGTGACTGTTTATTTCAGGATCGGGTGGGGTTGTCACCGGCGAGTACTGGCGTAAGTACCGGCGTAAGTTCCGGCCCTTGCCGGCACCGGCCTCGCTGTGGCAGCCTGCTGTGCTCGTATAACAGGGAATTGGCAGTATGAAATGGCAGGTATGGCTGACGGGCGTGCTGGTGGTGTTATTGTCCGGCTGTGGCGGTGATACGCCGGCCGCTGGTCTGAACGAACAGGAGCAGGAGCAGGAGCAGGAGCTTCGTAGCTGGCTGGATAGCCGGACAACAGACGTGCCGTTTACCCTGTTGCTGGCTTCGCAGTCCGGTGCGCAGTTCCGGCACAGCACCGGCAATTCAACCGCCGATACGCAGTATGAATCGGCCTCCACCTCCAAGCTGGTGACGGCGGTGGTGATTCTCGATCTGGTCGAGGACGGCGTGCTCAGCCTGAGCGATCACCCACAGGACCATATCAGCGGCTGGCCTGGAACCGGTTTGCTCGCAGAAATCACGTTGCAGCAGTTGCTCAATTTTACCTCGGGCTTAACAACCGAAGCGCCGTGCCAGAACTTCCCCAACGCCGGCTTCGCCAACTGCGTACTGCGCATTGCCGAGCTCAACGATAATCCGCCCACCCCCGGCACGGAATACCATTACGGCTCACCGCATCTGCAGGTGGCCGGGTTAATGGCGCTGAATGCGGCCATCGCCGCTGGTCGTCTGGATGCCGGTTCCGGCTGGGGCGATCTGTTTGCGAATTTCAAAACAGCCTATGGACTGTTCAGTGCATCGGCCTACGACCTGCCGTCGGCGAATAATCCCCGCCTGGCTGGCGGTATGCACTGGACCGGTACCGATATGATGGCGTTTCTGCAGGCGCTGGCCACCGGAGCGATTCTGGAAGCGGAAACCTGGGAGGAGATGCGAACCGCGCTGGCAGCAGAGGTGGATATCACCAGCTCGCCGGCCGCCGATCTGAATCTGAGCTGGGGGTACGGTTATGGCCTGTGGCTGGAAACCTGTACCGGCACTCATACCGGCTGCGTCAGTTCGCGTATTTCCAGCCCCGGTGCATACGGCGCCTATCCGTTCATCGACGTTGAGCGGCAATACTGGGGGCTGCTGGCCCGGCAGGGCGCGCTGGGGACGTTCAATAAAGGCTATGAGCTGATGAACGCCGCCCGTCCATTATTGGATAACTGGGCGGCGCTGGCGGCGGATTAATGCTCGCTGTGGCGGCGGAACATATCCTCGAACTGGCGAATGTTCTGCTGCACATAATCCAGAAACGCCTGCATCGCCGGGGTAGGATGTTTGCCTTGCGGGTACACCACACACCAGCTGCGGCGCAGTGGGAAACCGGGCAAATCCAGTGTGTGCAGCGAGCCGAGCTGCAGCT
>JAEWQT010000183.1 GCA_023399105.1 Pseudomonadota bacterium
GCGGTATTGCGTCATACCGGTAGGCTGGAACGGCTAAGTGGTTGTGCCGATGTGGCCATGCAGGCTGGTGATGTGTTTTGTATCAACACTCCAGGGGGTGGAGGATTTGGCCCGAAAAATCCCGGATGAAAAATGTGAATTAGTCATTTCCAGCCAGATTGTCGGGAAATTTGTTGCCAGAATATGAAAAAATTACAAATTACTGCCGTTATTTCCGCCGTTCCCCCTTTTGGGGTACTAATATGCCTGATTGTCATCCTGCGAAAAAACACTTATGCGGCGCAATCTACCAGTTACCCAAATTGAGCGGACGTTCCCGGCGGAACAACGGCTTATATCTTCGACTGATCTGAAAGGCATCATTCGCCATTGTAATGATGCCTTTGAGGCAATCAGTGGGTACTCACGTGCCGAGTTGATTGGTCAGCCACACAATATTGTGCGCCACCCTGATATGCCACCGGCTGCCTACAAAAATATGTGGGAGCACCTGAAAGCCGGGCGGCCGTGGATGGGTATTGTCAAAAACCGCTGTAAAAACGGTGATTATTATTGGGTGCATGCCTATGTAACACCAGTATTCGAAAATGGCGTGGTGGTGGGTTATGAATCCGTGCGGGTTAAACCTCACGCCTCGGATGTGGTTCGTGCCATTCGTCTGTATGAGCGGCTGAATCGTGGTGGTGGCCTGCAATCCTGGCGCGATTTGCGCCGTTTGATTCCATTGCTTTTTGGTTTACCGGTGCTTGGCGGTCTGGCGTTCTTGCTGAATGGTCAGGTATGGCCGGCCTTTATTCTGGCGGCGGCCAGTGGTGTGGGCTATGCCGGTTATGCGCTGCGCGAGCAAAACCGGATTCTGAAATCGTTGCTGAAAATGATGCCGAATGCCTTCTCTGATCTGCTGGCGGCCAAGGTCTTCAGCTCGGATACCTTATTGCTGGGACAGATCAAAACGGCGGTGATCAGTCAGCAGCGCCATCTGGACACGGTGCTTACCCGCATCGAAGATGCTGCCAACCTTGTCTATAAAGGCGCGGATCAGGGGCTGGTGCAGGTGGAAAATACCCGGGCGGCACTGGTCGGTCAGCAGGCTGAGACCGAGCAGGTGGCCACCGCCGTGCAGGAAATGTCAGCCACCATTAATGAAGTAGCTGACAGCGTACAGAATACCGCCAATCAGGCTGGCCATACCCGCGAATTGGCCGAAAGCGGCCGCGATGTGATTCATGCAACGCGCGAATCCATCGACCATCTTGCTCAAACCGTTAATGATATCCGGGCCGCCGTGAATGAGCTGGCGGGCCAGACCAAGGCCATTGCCGGTTCAGCGCAGATCATTGAACAGATTGCCGAACAAACCAACTTGCTGGCCCTGAACGCCGCCATTGAAGCTGCCCGCGCCGGTGAGCATGGCCGGGGCTTTGCAGTGGTCGCCGATGAAGTACGCAACCTGGCTGGCCGTACCCGTCAGTCAACCAGCGATATTTACAACATTGTTAACGCGCTGGTGCAGCGCAGTGAAGCGTCGGTACAAGTGGCTGATGCTGGTGCTAAAGCGGCTGAAGTGGGGCTGGAGCGGATGCAACAGGCTGAGCAAACACTGCACGACATTGCTGCTTCGGTTGACAGCATTGCCGAAATGGCCTTGCAGATGGCGACTGCGGTGGAAGAACAGGCACAGGTTTCAGAACAAATCAGTGATCAGGTGACCCGCATCTCCGGATTGTCGGATGACAGCGTGAGCAGTGGCCAGCAATCGGCCAGCGAAGTGCGGAATATTCGTCAGGTGGCGGAAGAATTACACGATCTGGTCATCCGCTTTCGCTGAGCCACCATAGCGTTGTGAATACAACAGATCTTTTGGGGTAGCCTGACCTCTATGTCTGAGCGCAGCTGTCAGGTATTCCGGCCCTTATGCTACAATCGCCGCCATATTCGTTAACCCGCTGCGGAGACAACCTATGGACATTATGCAGGTCATCAAAGATCAGATCGAACAGAACGCCATTCTGCTGTACATGAAAGGTTCACCGAACCAGCCAATGTGCGGTTTTTCTGCCCGCACTGTGCAGGCAGTGATGGAATGCGGTCAGAAATTTGCTTACGTGGATGTGTTGTCGAATCCGGACGTACGTACCAACTTGCCGGTATATGCCAACTGGCCGACTTTCCCGCAGCTGTGGGTGAATGGTGAACTGGTTGGCGGTTGCGATATCGTCACCGAAATGCACGCCAAAGGTGAGTTGAAACCGTTGCTGGAGCAGGCTGTTTCTGCCTGATCTTAAAAACCAGAAAAAACCCGCTGCGGCGGGTTTTTTTATGCCGGTCCGGCGCGCGGCGGGCGTTGAGTCCGGCGCCCGGTCGTGGTTCCATAGCGCGATGCTGGAATCTGATAACAACCCTGCCGGACACCTTAATGAACACCGAAACTGCTGAAGCAATGCGGCCTCCTGCTGACTCTGCAGTGCTGAATGCGTTGTTGCAGATCAAAAGCCGCTGGCCAGAAGCGCCGCACTGCGGGCTGAACCGTCAGGGGTTGCTGGCGGCACCGCTGCAGCAGGCACAGATGCTGTGGCTGAATGCCCCGGCCGGTTACGGCAAGAGCGTGCTGATGGCTGACTATGCCCGTGCGCAACAGGCGTTGGGCGTGCCGGTTTTGTGGTGTCGTATTGATAGCCAGGACCAGCCGGCGGCGCAGTTTCTGCTGCATCTGCTGGAACTGGCTGCCCGGTATTGGCCCGGGGTTGATCAGCAGGCGCTGGCGCACTGGTATGACACTGGTCGCCGTGGTCATGTGGATACCGAACAGGTGTTGCTGCTGTGGCTGGAAGCGTTGCAGCAGGTAACCGATCCCCTGTTGTTGTGCCTGGATGATGTGCACCATCTGCAGGATGACAGCAGCTGGCAACTCCTGGTGCGCCTGCTGGAATTATTACCCGATTCGGTTCAGGTGGTGTTGGCCAGCCGCCATTTACCCGGCCCACTCGGGCGTTTGCGCTTACTGAGCCGTTTGTGCTGGTTGCCGGCGGCCACGCTCGCCTTCACGGATGACGATGCCCAGCGATTGCTGCAACAGCACGGCATTGCCCGGGCCGCCGAACTGGTGCCGCCGCTGAACCGGCGCTTGCAGGGCTGGCCGGCTGGTCTGGCTATCTGGCTGGCCTGTTATCGGGCTGCTGGTCAGCCAGCGGAACCGCCTGCCAATCTGGGGGCGGCAGAAGCCGGTGACTATCTGCAGGGTGAAGTGTTGCAGCATCAGTCTGCGGCGTTACAGGATTTTATTGGTCTGGTATCAGTGCTGGGCACCTTTAATGAAACCCTGCTGCGTCATTGCTGTGGCGACGACCGCTACCACCCACCGTTGCAGCAGGCGCTGCAGCAGAATTTATTTATTACCCCTTCGGCAGCCTTGCCGGGCTGGTATCAGGTACACCCGGTAATGGCTGGCTTGCTGGCCGTACGCTTACCCGAATCGCAGCGGTTGCAGCTGCACCGGCAGGCGTTCAGCTGGCTCAGTCAGCACCGGCAACCGGTGGCGGCATTACAGCATGCGCTGGCGGCCGGTATGGGTGAGGAAGTGCAGGAGTGGGTGGGACGCGAAGCCGAGCAGATTCTGGC
>JAEWQT010000220.1 GCA_023399105.1 Pseudomonadota bacterium
AAAGGCGCCTGTTGGCGCCTTTTTTGTTCAGTCTGCAGCCTTAGTCGGAAGCGCTCTTACAGGGCTTGTTCGATAAAGGCGGTCAGTTCAGATTTGCTCATGGCACCAATTTTGGTGGCTTCCGGCTGACCGTTTTTGAACAGGATCAGGGTCGGGATAGAGCGGATGTTGAATTTCGGCGCAGTGGCTTCGTTCTGGTCAATGTTCAGCTTGGCCACTTTCAGTTTGCCGGCGTATTCAGCCGCAATTTCTTCCAGTACCGGAGCAATCATTTTGCACGGACCACACCACTCAGCCCAGAAATCCACCAGCACCGGCAGGTCGGAGCCCAGTACGTCGGCGTCAAAGGAGTCGTCGGATACGGTCAGGATGTTATCGCTCATGTGTTTCCCCTGTGGAAAAATAACGTAAAGATGGTCAGCATTGTACGCCGACAGGAGCCGGAATCAATGTTCAATCCGGTGCTGGACGTCACCGCTGGCTGGTTGCATAGTTCAGACTTTATCTGCAGCGGTGCGCAGGAAGAATGTTTATGAGTGATGCAACCAACGCCGGCAGTGATCTGATTGCTG
Source organism: Pseudomonadota bacterium (assembly GCA_023399105.1). Lineage (GTDB taxonomy): Bacteria > Pseudomonadota > Gammaproteobacteria > Pseudomonadales > Oceanobacteraceae > Venatoribacter. The sequence continues at coordinate 573 of JAEWQT010000220.1, forward strand.
CGGTGGACCTGGGCTCCAACAGTTTTCACATGGTGCTGGCACGGGAGTTTCAGGGCGAATTCCGGGTGCTGGAAAAACGTGGCCAGAAGGTGCAGCTGGCGGCTGGTCTGGATGAACAGGGGATATTATCGGAAGAAGCCCAGCAACGCGGGCTGGATTGTCTGCGCGAGTTCTCGCAGTTTCTGCAGGGCATGGACGGCAGCCGGGTCAGCGTATTGGCCACCAATGCGTTGCGCGCCGCGCGTAACCGGCAGCAATTTATTGACCGTGCCGGACAAATATTGGGCTATCCCATCGAAGTGATTGCCGGCCGTGAAGAGGCGCGGCTGATTTATCTGGGCGTGGCGCATACCCAGGCCGATGATGCCGGCAAACGGCTGGTGGTGGATATCGGCGGCGGCAGTACCGAATTTATTATCGGCGAACGCTTCGAGCCACTGGCGCTGGAAAGCCTGCACATGGGCTGTGTTTCCTATACGAAACAGTTTTTTCCCGATGGCGTTATTACCGAATCCCGGTTTAACGAGGCGGTCGCCGCTGCCAGCCAGGAACTGCAGGCGATTCAGCAACAATATCAACAGCTGGGCTGGCATCAGGTGGTCGGTTCTTCCGGCACCATCCGTGCAGTGGAACAGGCCTTGCTCGAAAATGGCTGGGAAACCGAAGGTATCCGTGCCGCCGGATTGGAAAAACTGACCCGGCAAATGCTCAGTTACACTCATGTCGATGAGGTCAGTCTGCCCGGTGTCAAACCGGAGCGGCGTCAGGTGTTTATTGGTGGTTTAGCCATTTTGCAGGCGGTCTTCCAAACCCTGAAATTGTCGCGGATGCAGTATTCCGACGGCGCGCTGCGGGAAGGGGCGTTATGGGATCTGGTCGGCCGTTCCGGCCATGAGAATGTGCGCGAGCGCACCCTGCAGGCATTGTCTGAGCGCTTTCACACCGATACCGCGCAGGCGCAGCGGGTGGAAGAGATGGCGTTGCAATTATTTCAGCAGGTACGCCACGACTGGCAGCTGGATCAGAACTGGGGCGAGTGGCTCAAACGCGCGGCCCGCCTGCATGAAATTGGTTTAAGCATTGCTCACAGTGGTTTCCACAAACACGGTGGCTATCTGCTGGAACATGCCGACTTGCTGGGCTTTACCAAACAGGGGCAGGCCAGGCTGGCGGCGCTGGTGCGCAGCCACCGGCGCAAAATTCTGCCGGAATATTTTGCCGGTTTACCCGAACCGGTGCGGCCGCCGCTGATACGCGTGGCGCGCCTGTTGCGGCTGGCGGTGGTGCTGAACCACAGCCGTGGTGCCCATGCGTTGCCGGTACCGCAATTACAGGTGGATGGCGAGACATTACAGCTGACACTGCCCGCCGGTTGGCTGGCAGAGCATCCGTTAACAGCCCGCGATCTGCAGGATGAAATCAAACTGCAGAAACAAGCCGGACTGATACTCACCGTCGCCTGAGGCTTCCTTGCGTTGCGGACAGGTGTTCGTCATTTGTCGGCATTACGGCGGTATTATTCGACGGTAAACAGAGCACGCTGTTCGGTCAGTTTGATCAGCAGGATCGTATGATGCTGACTGTTCGGCGTAATTTTTCCTGGTGACAAAAGCATGGCCCACGATAAATGCGGGCCATGCTGTTGGTTCAGAATAACAGCGTTAAACCCAGGCCGGCTTGCCATTGCTGTTCGGCTTTGGTGTTGCTGGCCTCGTGTTCATGCGTCCAGGCAATATCCACAAAGGGCCGTATGCGTTTGCTGATTTCATAACGGGTTTCTAACCCGATACGCAGTTCGCTAAGACCATTACGCAGCTCATCCCGTTCGTTATTCAGTACATATTCTGCATCCACATAGGGCTGGGTAATCCAGCGCTGCGTCAGCAGTAAATCACGCTCAGCTTCCAGTGTGATGGCCTGGCGGTCGGGGTGCAGCCACAGGTGCAGATCGGTTTCGATAAAACCGGGTGCCAGTCCGTGCACACCGATAATGGCCGCTTCCTGTTGCAGTAGTTCACGCTCCTGATAGCCGACCCCCAGCTGAATATCCCAGAATTCGCTGTGCATGCGGCTGTACAACAGCAGG
>JAEWQT010000240.1 GCA_023399105.1 Pseudomonadota bacterium
TGCGTCAGCGTATCAGTGAAGTGGCGGAAATCCGCCTGCCGGAAGTGGTTTACGAAGATTTCTCCAAAGACGGTACCCGTAAGTGGGTGATGCGCGTGGATGGCGGCAGCGCCATTGAAACCGTGTATATCCCCGAAAAAGACCGCGGTACTCTCTGTGTCAGTTCTCAGATTGGCTGCTCACTCGATTGCAGTTTCTGCTCCACCGGTAAGCAGGGTTTTAACCGCGATCTCAGCGTGGCCGAAATTATCGGTCAGGTGTATGTGGCGGCCATGAGCTTCCACGAGCAGGGCGAACGCCGTGAGCGCCGCATCACCAACGTGGTGATGATGGGCATGGGCGAGCCGCTGCTGAATTTTGATAACGTCGTCGATGCCATGCAGCTGATGATGGACGACAACGCCTACGGCCTGTCCAAGCGCCGCGTTACCCTCAGCACCTCCGGCGTGGTGCCGATGATGGATAAGCTGGGTGATGTCACCGACGTATCACTGGCCGTATCGCTGCACGCACCCAATGATGAGCTGCGTAACCAGCTGGTACCCATTAACAAAAAATTCCCGCTGAAAGAGCTGCTGGCGGCCACCAACCGCTATCTGGGCAAACTGCCCGACCGCCGCAAAGCCACCATCGAATACACCATGATGGAAGGCGTCAACGACGAGCTGGAACACGCCGAACAGCTGGCCGAACTGCTGCGTGATACGCCCTGCAAAATTAACCTGATTCCGTTTAATCCGTTCCCGAATTCAGGGTATAAACGCCCCAGCAATAACCGCGTGTACCGCTTCCGCGATTATCTGCAGAGCAAAAATTACATCGTCACCATCCGCTCCACCCGGGGTGATGATATCGATGCCGCCTGCGGTCAGCTGGTTGGCCGTGTGGAAGACCGTACCCGCCGCAGCGAGCGCTATATCAAGGCGGTACAGATTGATGATGTGACCCAGGGAAAAGCACTATGATCAGACTGTCCGTTACGCCACGTTTTTTCGCCCCGTTACTGTTGCTGGTGGCCAGCCTGCTGCTGACCTCTTGCGTTACCGTGACCGAAAGCCGGCTGACCAAAAAAGCCTCACCGGAAAAAGCGGTCGAAAATTACACCCAGCTGGGCTTGGGTTACCTGCAGCGCGGCCGCCCGGATCTGGCTCGTCAGCGTCTGCAGAAAGCGCTGGATATTGAAGAAGACTATGCCCCGGCCAACGACGCCATGGGCCTGTTATGGCAAACCGAAGGCGAGTTTGACCTGGCCGAAGAGTATTTCCGCAAAGCCATCCGCAACGACGGTTCTTTTACTCGCGCCCGCCACAATCTGGGCCGGCTGTTTTCTCAGACCAAAGAGTATGCCAGCGCGGAAAGCGAGCTGAAGCGCGCCAGTGGTGATCGTTATTACGACAACCGGGTTGGTGCCATGAATGACCTGGCGCTGAATTTTTACCGCCAGAACAAAATTGAACAGGCCATTGATACCTACGGCCAGACCCTGCGTATTGCGCCGTACAATGCCGAAGCGCTGGTAAACGGCTCTACGCTGTTGTTTGAAGCACAGCGCTACGAAGAATCGCTGAAATATTTCGACCGTTTTGACCGTCTGGTGCAACGCGAGCAGGCGGCTCACAACGCCCACAGCCTGTGGCTGGGTATCAAGCTGCTGACCATTCAGCAGGACACCCGCCGTACCATCGCCCTGGCCACCGATCTGAAGCGTAATTTCCCGGACTCGGTCGAATACCGTCTGTATCAGGAATCCCTGACCGGAGCCAACTGACCATGCATTTTGAAAACCCCATTAAGCGCCGGGTCAGCCGGAAAATCTGGGTTGGTAATGTCCCGGTGGGTGGCGATGCCCCTATTTCCATCCAGACCATGACCAACACCGAAACCTGCGATGTGGCGGCCACGGTGGCGCAGATTCAGCGTGCCCAGGATGCCGGTGCCGATATCGTGCGGGTGTCGGTGCCGACCATGGAGGCGGCGGAAGCCTTCGGCCAGATCCGTAAACAAGTGAACGTGCCGCTGGTGGCCGATATTCATTTTGATTACAAAATTGCGCTGCGGGTGGCCGAGCTGGGTGTCGATTGTTTGCGTATTAACCCGGGCAACATCGGTCGTGAAGACCGTGTACGGGCCGTGGTCGATGCCGCCCGCCATCACGGCATTCCGATCCGCATTGGTGTTAACGCCGGCTCGCTGGAAAAAGACCTGCAGAAAAAATACGGTGAACCAACGCCGGACGCGCTGGTGGAATCGGCCATGCGTCATATCGATATCCTTGACCGGCTGAACTACCCCGATTTCAAACTCAGCCTCAAAGCCTCAGACATTTTCATGACGGTGGCGGCTTATAAAAAGATCGCCAGCCAGATCGAACAACCGCTGCACCTGGGTATTACGGAAGCCGGTGGTTTGCGTGGCGGCACGGTGAAATCGTCCATTGGTCTGGGGCTGCTGCTGTGGGAAGGCATTGGCGATACCATCCGCGTCTCGCTGGCGGCTGACCCGGTGGAAGAAGTGAAAGTGGGCTGGGACATGCTCAAGTCGCTGAAACTGCGTTCGCGCGGCATTAACTTTATCGCTTGCCCGAGCTGCTCACGGCAGAACTTTGACGTGATCAAAACCATGAACGAGCTGGAAATGCGCGTCGATGATATCCGCACCGACATGAGCGTGTCGGTGATCGGCTGCGTGG
>JAEWQT010000331.1 GCA_023399105.1 Pseudomonadota bacterium
GAAATCGGCAAACTTCACTTTCACAAAGGGCGCCAGCGCGGCGCTGTCACAGCCACTGCGTTCCAGCCGCTGCTGCCAGCGTTGCCATAAAGCGGGTAACTGCTGCAGACATTCTTCCGCGCTGTACAGGTCGCGGGCAAAAGTACATTCCACACTCACCGATTTGCGCACCCGCTCCTGGCTGAGCGGGCGGTGATCAATGCCGCGGCTGCGTTCGTACAGCAAGGCACCAGTACGACCAAAGGTGCGCACCAGTTCGGTTAATGGCCATTGCCGCACATCGGCACAGGTACGCAGTTTGTACAGCGCCAGGCGTTTTTCCTGCGCCGGGCCGATGCCCGGAATCCGCACCAGCGGCAGCGCCGCCACAAAGGCATCCAGCTGTGCCGGTAACACCTCAAACTGACCATCCGGTTTATTCCAGTCGGAGGCGATTTTGGCGAGAAACTTATTCGGTGCGATCCCAACAGAAACACTGATCCCCAGCTGCTGCTTAACCCGGGCCCGGATCTGTTGCGCCAGAACGGCGGCATCCAGCGCCGGATCAATTTCCAGATAGGCTTCATCCACCGACACCTGCTCCAGCTGCACAGCGTATTCCTGCAACAGCGCCATTAACTGCTGCGACACCTCGCGGTACAACGGCATGCGCCCCGGCACCAGCAGTAATGATGGGCACAACTTCAGCGCCTGCGCCGTGGCCATGGCCGAGCGCACCCCGAAGCGCCGGGCCGGATAATTGCAGGTGGCAATCACGCCACGCTGGTCGGCACGCCCACCAATGGCGATGGGAATATCGCGCAGCGCCGGGTTATCACGCATTTCCACGCTGGCAAAAAAACAATCGCAATCAATGTGCAGAACCGTGCGCTGCGGCAATGCTTGAGCCATCGGCTGTCTTCCGTTAACCTGTGACGCAAATACTGTATATTTAAACAGCACTCTGCACAACACCCTGCACTCAGGCCTGACAGAACCGGGCGCCGGTGTTAGCCTTGCCGGCTGTTGTTTTTGTAAAAGGATAAAACCGTGAGTTCTTTTGATCAGGCGCGTACCGATTTTCTGCAGGCCATCAACTCCGATCAGCACCTGTTTGCCAGCACCCTGGCTTTTATTGAACAGTGGTTTGACTTTACCCCGTCGGCCTTTATGAATGGCAGCGTGGCCAACCGCGCCGACCAGAACCAGGGCAGCTGCAAAGTATTCGCCCTGGCGCAAAGCCTGAATCTGAGCCAGCAACAGGCGCTGCAATGCTTTGGTGAGCATTCACGCGATGTGCTGGCCACGCCGGATGCCGACAACCACCACAACCTGCGCCGGGTACTGCGCGAAGGCCTGGATAACATCACCTTCGACCACTTTCCGCTGCGCCGTAAGGATATCTGAATGGATCACGCCGTTGCGCTGAAAACCGCCATGGTGCCGCTGACCACACTGCAATTCAGCAGTACCGATCTGGCCGCCATTCACAGCGAACTGCAGCAAAAACAGGCCGAAGCACCAGCCTTGTTCCGCCATCTGCCCTGCGCCCTCGATCTGCAGGACTTCAGCCCCGAACAACTGAATCTGGCCGAACTGCTGACCCTCTGCCGCAGTACCGGTTTGTTACCGGTGGCGGTGCGCAATGCCAACGCCGTCTGGGCACCGCAACTGGCCGAGCTGCAGCTGGCCGACCTTGGTCGTGGCCAAAGCCGCAGCAATGCGCCGGTAGCCAACTGCCCGCCCCGTCAGGTCAAAATTCACAGCGGCAATGTGCGTTCCGGGCAGCAGCTGTATCACGATGGTGATCTGGTGCTGTTTGGCATGGTCAGCGCCGGTGCCGAAGTTCTGGCCACCGGTGATATCCATATTTACGGTGCCCTGCGCGGCCGGGCCCTGGCCGGGGTTAAAGGCGATGAAAACGCCGTCATTGTATGCCAGCAATTTGATGCCGAACTGGTGGCCATTGCCGGTCAGTACCGGTTGTTTGAAGAACCCCACGAACTGCGCCAGCAACCCGTTGCCATCCGCCTGCAGGACGGCCGCTTGAACATCAACGGCGTTTGATAAATACTGCCGGCCACATTTGTTTTGCAGGGAAATACGGCTTTGGCAAAGATTATTGTTGTCACCTCCGGCAAAGGCGGAGTCGGTAAAACCACCACCAGTGCAGCCTTCGCCGCCGCACTGGCCATGAAAGGCCACAAGACCGTTGTCATCGATTTTGACGTGGGTTTACGCAACCTGGACTTAGTCATGGGTTGCGAGCGCCGTGTGGTTTACGACTTTGTTAACGTGGTGCAGGGTGAATCGTCCCTGAAGCAATCCCTGATCAAAGACAAACGCCTGCCTAATTTGTTTGTGCTGCCGGCCTCACAAACCCGCGATAAAGATGCGCTCAGTTTTGACGGCGTGGAAAAAGTTTTAAACGAACTGAGCACAGACTTTGACTACATCGTCTGCGACTCACCGGCCGGTATTGAACACGGCGCGCAAATGGCCCTGTATTTTGCTGACGAAGCCATTGTGGTCACCAATCCGGAAGTGTCATCCGTACGCGACTCTGACCGCATTATCGGCATTCTGCAGAGCAAATCGCGGCTGGCCGAACAGGGTAAAAGCGTTAAAGAACACCTGCTGTTAACCCGCTATAACGCTGACCGCGTCGCCCGTGGCGAAATGCTGTCGGTACAGGATGTGGAAGACATTCTGGCCATCCCGCTGCTGGGGGTTATTCCGGAATCGGAAGCGGTATTAAAAGCCTCGAACCAGGGCGTGCCGGTGGTACACGATGCTGACAGCGATGCCGGCCAGGCCTATGAAGACGCCGTGGCCCGTTATCTGGGTGAAGACCGCCCACACCGTTTTCTGGAGAAGCAGAAAAAAGGCTTCCTGAAGCGCGTATTCGGAGGCTGATATGAGTTTAATGGACTATTTCCGCAAGGAACAAAAGACCACCGCCAGCGTGGCCAAAGAGCGTCTGCAGATTCTGGTCGCCCACGACCGCGCGCGCAGCAGTGCCCCCGATTATCTGCCGCAACTGCAGCAGGAAATTCTGGCCGTGGTACGCAAGTACGTGGTGATTGGTGAAGACGATTTAAGCGTGCATCTGGAACAGCAAGGCACCACCTCGGTGCTGGAATTGAACGTTACCCTGCCTGATCGCTGAGGCATTGACCACGGGGGATCAGCCCGTGGTCTATACTGCGTTCAGTTTTGTTTTTGCCGCCTGGAGACCGCATGAGCACCATTGCCCTGCACCATATTCTGGTTAAAAGCCCGTTGCTCGCACAAGACATTTTGCGTGAACTGCAATTGGGGGCCGAGTTCGGGGATCTGGCCGCTGAATATTCCGCCTGCCCATCGGCCCGCCAGCAAGGTTTTGCCGGTTACCACGATACTGACAATCTGCCCACGGCTCTGGTGCAGGCGATATTCGGTCAGGGCGAACAGGCCATTGCCGGGCCGTATCAGGGGCCGGTACGCACCCAGTTTGGTTATCACATTGTGCGCAGCGCCGACCAGGTACCGCGCCCTATGCTGTTCGACGAGCAGGCCGGCTAACAAGCGCTGCGCTGAGCCAGCCAGTGCTGCAACGCCGCAGCGGCTGACGGCTGATGGTACAGGGTTTCCTGCCATTGCACGGCCACGGCCAGAAACTCACAGCGCTGCTGTGGCAGACTTAACAACCAATGCTCGTCAGCCTGCGCTTCGTCATCGTCCGCCAACCAGGGCGACGGCGCCAGCCTGAACCAGCCCCGCTGCAGCATGCTGCCATCGTCCAGATAGTCCAGCCCATCGTATTCCCAGCCACTGTTCAGCTCGATTACGTCACGATCGCCGGGCTGAATCTGCACCACCGCAAACCCACGCGGGGCCGACAGAAAATCCCGCGCCACTTCATACACCAGCCAGTGCGGGCCTGTTGGGCCACTGTAGTAAAACGCCAGCCCGGCCTGCGGTTCTTCACTGGCCGCCGGCAAGCTGGAAACAGGCTGCAGAAAATCAGGCAATGGGGTCATAGGTCCAGAACGGATAGCGCAATCCGGCCATGGCACAGAGCACGCGTAAAAACGCATCACAGGCTTCAATGGCGGCACTTTCATCCATGGTGTGATAGCCGGTGGTGGGAATCTGCAGGGTGGTGCCATCCACCAGGCCGTTGGAAGCCGCAATAATGCGGCCCATTTCGGTACTGCCCAGCGATTTATGCGTGCCGTTACGTTGGTTCTGCTCGCGGATATAATCGTCTTTAAAACTGTAACGGATACCCAGACGGCGACACTGATCGGCCAGCCGGTTGGTTAATTCAGCGTTAAAGGTGGCGTTGGCATCGCTGTGACGCAACACCAGCAATTGCTCGTTAGCCGCCGGCACATCCGGATAAGGGCTGGTATCCACCACCACCAGCTGGTTGGTGGAGCCACCGAAACGACGGAACCATTCCAGCAAATAGCGCCAGCTGCGGCCGGCCTCTTCCTGAGCGGTAAAAAACGCGGTGCCCTGAAAACCCAACTCAAATAAGTACACCAGCATGGCGGCCGTAAGAACGTTATCCAGCTGACCCAGATAACGGCCCTGCTCGGTACGCAGCACATCACGGAACGCCACCGGCGTACCCGCCACCAGATGCTCCATACCGGATAATTCAAAAATCAGGTTGTTCCGGTGCGGACAAATATAAGCATGCTCAATATGACCGCGGCCACGGTAAGCGCCCGACCAGGGTTCGTAAGCAAACACTTCCACGTCACCGAAACGGTCGACGATCATTTTCATCAGTTCTTCCGACACCGAATTACCGAGCAGATCGGAACGGCCACCGGAAACAAAGGCGGCGTACTGAAATTCATTAGGGCCGGTGCAGACCAGGCCGTGGCGGTCAATGTGGGCTGAAAACATCAGGCTCATCGGGTCGTTGCCCTGCGCCACCAGCACGCCTTCATACCAGGTAACCTTAGCGCCCCGCTCCTCCAGCTCACGCTGCAGCACCCGGAAAAAAGAATGTTCTGCGCCGACCACCGCCGGACTGCGCATCAGGCTTTTAAGAATATCGAGAAAAGCAGTACGGGGATTCATGCAGGCTCCGCGGCAGAAAGAAAACAGGTCGGCGTTGGGGATGAAACCACGTTAACCGGCAAAGAAAAAGAGGCGCCCGGGGCGCCTCTTGTGCAATTCAGGAATCAGTCCTGATAATCGATATCGTAACCCAACAATTCACGCAGGCGCGCCTGCTCCAGAATGCGCTCAGCGCGGCGGCGCTTCTTATCATAATCGGCACTGCGGCCACGGTTTTTGGCATTTCGGCTGCTGGGCTGATCGTCAATTTCGTCGTATTCGTCGTACAGGCTGGTTT
>JAEWQT010000342.1 GCA_023399105.1 Pseudomonadota bacterium
GTCGTTTCCAGAAAATCGATGTGGCCCAGCCATCGGTGGAAGACACCTATAAAATTCTGAAAGGCCTGAAATCACGCTTCGAAGAGCATCATGGTCTTCGCTACACCGACAAAGCACTGAAGGCGGCTGCTGAGCTGTCAGAGCGCTACATTACCGATCGCAATTTGCCCGATAAGGCCATTGATGTGATTGATGAAGTCGGGGCTATGCAGCATCTGCTGCCGGCCAATAAGCGTAAGAAAGTGATTAATGTGGCCGAAATCGAACAGGTGGTGGCATCCATTGCCCGCATTCCGCCCAAAACCGTATCGGCGTCGGACAAAGAGTTGCTGTTTAAGCTGGAAGACAAGCTGTCGATGGTGGTGTTTGGTCAGGATGAAGCCATTCAGACCCTGTCTACCGCCATTAAAATGGCCCGTGCCGGCTTAACCTCACCGCAGAAGCCTGTGGGCTCCTTTCTGTTTGCCGGCCCGACCGGGGTGGGTAAAACAGAAGTTTCCCGTCAGTTGGCGGCCGTGATGGGCATGGAGCTGATCCGCTTTGATATGTCGGAATACATGGAGCGGCATACGGTGTCGCGCTTAATTGGTGCGCCACCGGGTTATGTCGGTTTTGATCAGGGTGGTCTGCTGACGGAAGCGGTAAACAAAAATCCGCATTGTGTCTTGCTGCTGGATGAAATCGAAAAAGCACATCCGGAAGTGTTCAATATTCTGTTGCAGGTGATGGACCACGGTACCTTAACGGATAACAACGGTCGTAAAACCGACTTCCGTAATGTGATTCTGATTATGACCACCAACGCCGGTGCCGAGCAGATGAGTCGCGCCAGTATTGGCTTTACGCATCAGGATCACAGCACTGATGGTGCAGAGGCACTGAAGAAAATCTTTACCCCGGAATTCCGTAACCGCATCGACAACATTGTGCAGTTTGCGCCCTTGTCACGGGATACCATTCTGCATGTGGTGGATAAGTTCCTGGCCGAACTGCAGGGGCAGCTTGATGAGAAACGTGTGCTGCTGAACGTCAGTGAGGATGCGCGCCGCTGGCTGGCCGAGCACGGCTATGATGAAAAAATGGGCGCTCGCCCCATGGCTCGTCTGGTGCAGGATAAAATCAAGAAGCCGCTGGCCGAAAAGATTCTGTTCGGCGAGCTCAGTCAGGGTGGGGAAGTGGATATTCTTGCAGAGGGTGGCGAGCTGGTGCTGGCGGTGCCCGAAGAGGTGCCGGCCTGAGGTCGGTACCACGCCGGGCAGGCTGGCATCAGCGTGCCCGGTAAGTAATCCGGCCTTTGCTCAGGTCGTAAGGGGTTAACTCCACTTTAACCTTGTCGCCGGTCAGAATGCGGATGTAGTTCTTGCGCATTTTTCCGGAAATATGAGCCGTTACCACGTGCCCATTTTCCAGTTTTACCCGGAACATCGTATTAGGAAGGGTATCAATTACCTCGCCTTCCATTTCAATGTGATCATCTTTTGCCATTCGTCACCTGTGTAGACCTTGCACAATGCGCGCGCATTCTGCACTAATTCGACACAATAAGCAAAGCAGTGGGCTGCTCATTCCGTCAGTGGCTGCCAATAATGGCCGTTCCAGGCTTCCAGCGGGCTGAAATTCGCTTTGTAATCCATTTTTCGGCTGCCTTCCACGTAGTAGCCGAGGTAGTTGTAAGGCAATGACAAGCCCTGCGCCAACTGATTCAGGCAGAGGATCATAAAGGTGCCGAGTGAGCGTTTTTCCTCTTCCGGTGCGTAAAAACAATAGACCGATGATACCCCGTCCAGTAGCAGGTCAAACACCATACAGGCCACCAGTTGATCCTTGTGATGCGCCATCAGGAAGCGGCTGGTACCGAAGTCGCTGAGCAGGAAATCGGCAAATTGTTCACGACTGGCCGGATACATATCGCCGTCGGCATGACGGGTATTAATGTAGCGTTCAAATAAATCGTAGCAGCCGGCTTCGGCTTGCTGTGGCTCGCTTACGCTCAGGCGCAGATCCTGATTCCTGCGCACAATCCGGCGCTGGTTGCGGTTGGCTCTGAAGTCGCTCAGGCGCAGCCGGACGGATTGGCAGGTGCTGCAGCCGGGGCAGTCGGGACGGTACAGCAGGCGGCCGCTGCGGCGGAACCCATTCAGGCTGAGCAGGGTCAGAGATTGCTGATCCAGCTCTTCACCCGGGTCCACATAAGTGCTGCGGGCATCACGATCACTCAGGTAACTGCAGGAATGGGTGTCGGTGGGCTGAAACAGCCGGAAGGTACGGGAATGCATTAACAGAATCCGGGCAGTGGGGGCAGAGAAGGTGCATTGGTATGCTCTGTAAGGTGTTGCTCAAAGGTGTCGCGGTCGAGCTCGATAAGACCAAAGCGGGCCAGGTGGTCGGTTTTCATCTGGCAATCAATCAGTTTAATCCCCTGACGGAACAGCCACGGTGCAATCCGGGCAAAGGCGAACTGTGACGCTCCGGAACGGTGAGAAAACATGGATTCACCAAAGAATACGGTGCCAATCTGCAGGCCATAAAAGCCGCCGCACAAGTCGCCATTTTCATCCCAGACCTCGGCGCTTAACGCCCGGCCAGCATGATGCAGGCGGGTATAAGCCTCGATCATTTGCGGGTTAATCCAGACCCCGTTGGTGGCGGAGCGGGGGGCTGAGCAGGCCAGCATCACCCGCTTAAAAGCCAGGTTTGTGGTGAGGTGCCAGGGTTTTTTCAGCAATTTTCGGACGGAGCGCGGAACGTGAAAACTGACTGGGGTGATTACTGCCCGTGGTGCCGGCGTCCACCACAATCGCACATCGTCGGGGTCGTGCCAGGGGAAAATGCCTGCCCGGTAGGCGGTGTCGAGCCAGAGCGGTGACATACCGCCGCCGGCGGCCAGTAAACCATTCGGATCGGACAGCGCTTTTCGCGTTGGCGGAAAAGCAGGAAAGCCATTTTCGTCAAGCCAATCAATCATGTAAAACCCGTGGTAGACTGCGCTATCCGGTCATTTTTGCAGGAATAAGAGTTGTCAAAGGATACGTCTGAAGTGGATTTTCAGCCAGCAGGTCATGCCAGTGTTGCGTCCGGCAACAGCTGGAGTCGCCGCCATGATGCGGTTTTTTTGGCGTTATTGCTGGCCAGCTTATTGTTGTTGCTGGCCCTGTTCACCTATTCGCCGCTGGATCAGGCCTGGTCCGTCAGTGGTGATGCGCCAGCGCGCAATGCCGCCGGTAAAGTCGGTGCTTTTCTGGCTGATGTTCTGTTTCACGCCTTTGGGTATTTAGCCTTTGCTATCCCGCTGCTGGTTATGACCAAGCTGGTGTTGCTGTTTCGTAAAACCGCACGTACCGATGGTTTGTTCTGGCTGACCCGCAGTGGCGGGTTGTTGCTGTCGTTATCCATGCTGTGCGTACTGGCCGAAATGAGTATCTGGCAGGGCGATACCTTGCCTGCTGGCGCCGGCGGGATTATCGGGCAGTGGTTGGTGTCGCTGTTGTTACCACTGTTCAGTTTTGCCGGCACTGCGGTGGTGGTCGCCGGCTTATTGGCATTAGGGCTGATGCTGTATCTGGAGTTTTCCTGGCTGCAGCTGTTTGATCGCCTGGGCGGCTGGTTGCTGCAGCGCTTGCAGAAACAACCGCAGGCTGCAGTCGATAAGCAAACGGCTGCACCGGTGGTGGCTGATGATGAAGAGCCGGCGTTGCTGACTGCTCCGGTGGTGGAAAAACCCGCCCGTAAAGGCTTGTTCAGTCGTCGTGATCGTGCTGAACCTTCGCTGGAGAGTAACTCGGCAGCAGCAGAAAAGGGTAGCGAGCCACCATTGCTGCTGGATACGTTAGCGCTGGAGATCGACGATCGTAACGATGATGACGAGCTGCTGCCCTGGGATGATGAACCGGTTGTAACACAGGCCCGCAGAAAGCCACGTGCAGCGGTTGCTGCCGAGCCGCTGGCGATACCGATTCAGCCACTGGAAAAACGCGAAAGTAAACCCAGTGAGCGGGCTCAGCGGGATTTGCAGGGCAGTTTGTTTAAAGGTGATCAGCCGTTGCCTTCCATTGCGTTGCTGGATCCGCCACGTGCTGATCAGAAGGCCGGCTTTTCCGCTGAGCGCCTGCAGGAGTTATCGCGTCTGCTGGTACAGAAACTGGCCGATTTCGGGGTCAAAATTGAAGTCACCGCTGTTGCCCCTGGCCCGGTAATCACCCGCTTTGAAATTCAGCCGGCGCCAGGAGTAAAAGCCAGTAAGATTTCCAATCTGGCCCGTGACCTGGCCCGCTCTATGGCCATGCTCAGCGTGCGCGTGGTGGAGGTTATTCCGGGTAAATCGGTCATGGGTATTGAAGTGCCGAACGAAGATCGGGCGGTTGTGTCGCTGTCGGAAGTGCTGGCCTCGGAAGAATACGACCGCTCCAAATCGCCGCTGACGCTGGCACTGGGGCATGACATCGGCGGCAATCCGGTCATTACCGATCTGGCCAAAATGCCGCATTTGCTGGTGGCCGGTACCACCGGTTCCGGTAAATCCGTGGGTGTAAACGCCATGTTGCTGAGCCTGCTGTTTAAATCCACACCGGATGATCTGCGCCTGATTCTGGTCGACCCGAAAATGCTGGAGCTGTCGGTGTACGAAGGCATTCCGCATTTGCTGACGCCGGTAGTGACCGACATGAAGGAAGCCAGCAATGCGCTGCGCTGGTCGGTGGCGGAAATGGAACGGCGCTATATGCTGATGGCGGCACTGGGCGTGCGCAACATTGCCGGCTACAACAATAAAGTGCGCGATGCCATTGAGGCCGGCCAGCCCATTGTTGACCCGCTATGGAAAATTGAGCAATCGTTTGAAACGCAGCCACCCTTGCTGCAGCCGCTGCCCTACATCGTCATCGTCATCGATGAATTTGCCGACATGATGATGATGGTGGGCAAGAAAGTAGAAGAACTGATTGCCCGTATCGCTCAGAAAGCCCGTGCATCGGGTATTCACATGATTCTGGCCACGCAACGGCCGTCGGTGGATGTGATTACCGGTCTGATCAAAGCCAATATTCCGACTCGTATATCGTTTCAGGTGTCGTCCAAAATCGACTCCCGCACCATTCTGGATCAGGGTGGTGCTGAACAGCTGCTGGGCCACGGCGATATGCTCTATATGCCGCCCGGTCATGCGGTGCCGGAGCGTGTGCACGGTGCTTTTGTGGACGATGACGAAGTGCATCGCCTGGTGGCGGAGTGGAAGCAACGTGGCGCCCCGGATTACATCGAAGAAATTACCCGTCATGACGAAGAAGGCGGTGGCGGTGCCGGCGGTGATCTGGGCGATGGTGAGCAGGATGAGCTGTACGACCTGGCCGTAGCCTTTGTTACTGAAAGCGGTAAATGCTCCATTTCTTCCGTACAGCGCAAATTACGCATCGGCTATAATCGCGCCGCGCGACTGGTCGAAACCATGGAAGCCGCTGGCGTGGTTTCATCACCGGCGCACAATGGTTCCCGCGAAGTGCTGGCCGGTTCACCACCTGAATATTAAACAGAGGTTGTTATTGTGAAAATCCGCAGTCTGATGGTCCGATTTGCCTTATTAACCGGACTGTTGAGTCTGGCCTTGTCAGCACAGGCTGATGCGCTGGCGAATTTTCTCGCCCGGCTGCAGCAATTACAGTCGCTGGAAGCCGACTTTAATCAGGTTACCCGCGACAACAGCGGTCGTACCCTGCAACAGTTAAATGGCACTTTAACCGTAGCTAAGCCGGGAAAAATGCGCTGGCAAACGGCCGCTCCTTACGAGCAGCTGGTGGTGTCGGATGGTGAGCTGGTGTGGATTTACGATATGGATCTGGAACAGGTGACCATTCGTAATATGGATCAGCGCGTGCAGGAAACCCCGGCGCTGCTGCTCAGTGGTGACAG
>JAEWQT010000008.1 GCA_023399105.1 Pseudomonadota bacterium
CACCCCGGCAGAGACCGTCCCCAAAATTATCAAACAGTTGCATGCCAAAGGTGTGGGGGCCGCGATGCTGCTGACCGGTGGTATTGCGCGTACCCGCTCCTGGCAGTTCCGGCCGTCCTCCGAACGCCTGAATCAGGTGGTACAGCAAACCCGCATGCGGATTCTGGGTCCGGATTGTCTGGGGATGGTGATTCCCGGCCGGCGTCTGAACGCCAGCTTTTTGCACGTGCCGGTGCGCAGTGGTCATGTCGCTTATGTGGGGCAGTCGGGTACGCTGGCGTCCGGCGTCATGGACTGGGCTTACAGCCGTAATATTGGCTTTTCGCATGTGCTGACGCTGGGCAAAAGCCAGGACGTTACTTTGCCGGATCTGCTGGATTTTATTACCCAGGAACCGCAGGTACGTACACTCCTGATACAGCTGGATGAAATCGGTTCCGGTAAGGCGTTAATTCGCGCTTTGCGTGCAGCATCACGACACAAACTGGTGCTGGCGGTGAAGAGTAACCGCTTTGCCGAAAGCCCGCTCAGTCGTATTCCGACCCCCAAAGGATTGCGCAGCCGCGATACGCTGGTCGATGAAGTGCTGGCGCGGGCCGGGGTGTTGCGGGTGTCCGCTACCGATGAGCTGTTTGACTGTGTGGATGCCTTAAACAGCCGGCGTGAGCATTTCGGCCCGCGGCTGGCCATCATTTCCAACGGCCGGGGGCCAGCGATTCTGGCGCTGGACCGGCTGTTACATGATCGTGGACAGCTGGCGGTGTTGTCGGAAGAAACCCGCACCCAGCTGCGCTCTTTGCTGCCGGAATATGTGAAAACCGATAACCCGGTACTGCTGAATCCGGAATTAAAACCGCAGCAGTTAACTGTGGTGGCCAATACCTTGCTGCGCGATAAGCAAGTGGATGCGTTGCTGGTAATTTATATTCCCAGCCTGGGTTCTGACCCGCTGGAAAACGCCGAGGCTCTGGTGAAGGTGGCGGCGGCCAGTAATAAGACCGTACTGACCAGTTGGGTGGGTGAGTATTCGGTCGAGGCAGCCCGTGAATGCTTTGATAACAACAAGCTGCCCGCCTTTGAAACACCGGATAACGCCATTAAATCCTATATGTACATGGTGCAGCACCAGCGCACCCAGGATCTGTTGCGGGAAACACCGGAAAGTCTCGAAATTCCGATTTCCTCGGCCTATCAGGAAGTGGATAAAGCCATTCTGGCGACTCACCGGCCGGGGGATTATCTGCTGCCCAATCACTTGTGGGATTTGCTGCACGCTTATGGTTTCTCCTGTGCCGACAACCGTTACCGCACCTCGTTATCCGAGCTGCTGAATGTGGCGGAAGAGGTTAAGGCGCCCTGGGTGTTGCGCGTGCATCACCGTGATTATCTGTATCCCTTTGCTTACGGTGATAACCCGCGCGAGCGTCTGCGCAGCGTGGTGCGCAACCTGAAAACCACTGAAGATCTGACCCGTGCTGCTGAGGAACTGGAAGTCGCCATTGCTGAAGCTTTTCCGCGTAGTCCGGTACTGGGTTACACCGTCCAAACCATGCACCGGGCGTTGGATAACCTGCAGTTTTCCTTCGGTATCGGCCGTGATGAAGAAGTCGGCCCTTATCTGTTCTTTGGTGGTGGTGGTTCCACCGCCGATATTCTGGTTGACCGGCAGGTGGCCTTGCCGCCGCTGAACGCCACGCTGGCGGAAAAGCTGATTAAGAGCAGCCATTTTTATCAGGTGTTAACGGAGCGTTCCGACAATATTGAGCGCGAATTGGTGACCCTGGAGCGCTGGCTGGTGGCGCTGTCGCATCTGGCGCTGAACCATCCCTGGATCTCCGGGCTGGAGCTGAACGCCATCCGTCGTAAGGTGGGGCATTACATGGTGATTGGTGTGGCTGGTGAAGTCGGACAACCAGTGAAATCGGCGATTATGCCGTACCCGAATGAACTGGAAACCCATTACGAAAGCCGCAACAGCCACGTTTATGACATTCGTCCTATTCGCGGTGAAGACGAGCCATTGCTGGAAGATTTTTATCATCGCCTCAGCCCGGAATCGCTGCGGTTGCGCTTCTTCTCGGCGCGCCGGCAGTTTGATCACCGCGAACTGGCCCGGTTTACCCAGATCGATTATGACCGCGAAATGGCCTTTGTCGCCTTGCGTGAAGGTGCATTGTACGGCGTGGTGCGGGTCTGGATTGATGCGGATGATGTCACCGCTGAATTCTCGGTCATTATTGACGATAACTGCCGCGGCGAAGGGTTAGGGCTGCGGCTGATGCAGGGTATTATTGAGTACCTGACCAATCGTGGCGTGTTGCAGATTTTTGGTACCGTACTGCCGCACAATACCGGCATGCTGAAACTCTCGGAGCGGCTGGGTTTTCACATGCGCCACAACATGGACGAAGGCGTGGTTGAAGTGGGTAAAAACCTGAACCCGATAAAATACGCCTGGCAGAAAAAGCGTCTGTACCCGTTTTAACCTTTTGTTATATTTCACACATTCCGGTGAGTTACCGGTCTGTAAGCCGTAGTGGGGTGGTTTTTTGATCAAAGTGCTGGTGGTTGACGATCATGACCTGGTGCGTTCCGGGATTACCCGGTTGCTGGCCGACAGTAAGGGCATCAGCGTTATTGGTGAGGCCTGCAGCGGTGAAGAAGCGGTGGCCTTTGTGCGCGAGCATGAGCCGGATATCGTTCTGATGGACATCCGCATGCCCGGTATTGGTGGGCTGGAAGCCACCAGCCGCATTAAACGTTACGCCCCGGATATCCGCGTCATTGCAGTAACCGCCTGCGATGACAATCCCTTTGCTAACCGCCTGCTGCAGGCTGGTGCCTGTGGCTATCTCACCAAAGGTGCGGCGGCGGATGAAATGGTGCTGGCCATTCAGCGGGTATTCAGTGGCCAGAAATACATCAGTCCGGACATCGCCCAGCGTATGGCGTTGCGGCCGTTTCAACAGGATCAGGCTTCACCCTTTGAAAAGCTCTCGGACCGGGAATTGCAGATTGCGATGATGATTGTCGGCTGCCAGAAGGTGAATGACATTGGTGAAAAACTTTTCCTCAGCCCGAAAACCGTGAACAGCTACCGTTACCGGATTTTTGAAAAACTGGGCATCGACAGCGATGTGGCCCTCACCCATATGGCGTTGCAATACGGGCTGGCAGACCCGGTGGTGGCCGGCTGATGGCCGGTTTTGATATCAAGGCGTTTCTGCACACCCTGACCCAGCGCGCCGGGGTGTATCGCATGTTCGCCGCCGATAACGAACTGCTGTACGTCGGCAAAGCCAAAAACCTGAAAAATCGCGTTTCCAGTTATTTCCGTGCGCGCGGACTGAACAGCAAAACCGTGGCACTGGTCAGCCGTATTGACCACATTGAGGTGACGGTAACCGCCAGTGAGGCTGAAGCCCTGCTGCTGGAACAAACGCTGATTAAAGAGCACCGTCCGCCGTACAACATCCTCCTCAAAGACGATAAGTCTTACCCTTACCTGCACCTCAGCGAGCATGAGTTTCCGTTGCTGGCTTACCGGCGTGGCAAAAAGAAGCGTGACGGACGTTACTTTGGTCCGTACCCAAACAGTTACGCCGTGCGAGAGGCACTGAATCATCTGCAGAAATTGTTTCAGCTGCGCTCCTGTGAAGACAGTTATTTCGCTCATCGCAGCCGGCCCTGTTTACAGCACGAAATCCGCCGTTGCTCTGCCCCTTGTGTGGGTAAGATTTCCACGGCTGATTACAAGGTCAGCGTGCATCAGGCCCAACTCTTTCTGTTGGGGAAAAATACTGAACTGCTGCAGGAATTGCAGCAGCAAATGCTGCAGGCTTCTGAGCAGCTGGCCTTTGAACAGGCGGCCGAACTGCGTGACCGCATAGAACTGCTGCGGCAGACGCAGGAAAAACAACACGTCTACGGTATTGATAACAACAGTGATGCCTGGGCGCTGGCCGACTGGCAGGGCATTGTCTGTATTCACCGCCTGAGTTTCCGTCAGGGCCGGCTGTTGGGCAGTAAGCACTATTACCCCGACAATCTGGCTGGTGAAGATTACGAACAGCTGCTGGTGGATTTTGTCAGTCAGTTTTATCTCAGCGGACATGCGGCGGAAGGCTTGCCCGATGAGTTGGTATTGGATGTGCGGGCCGAGGCTGCGGAAGCTTTGCTGGAGGCGCTGAAGTTACAGCAGGGCAAGCGTTTGACACACAGTCGTGGTCAGCGTGGCCGGCCGGCGCAGTGGCTGCATATGGCGCAGGAAAATGCCCGCAGCGGTGCGCAGGCACGGTTGTCCGGTCATCAGGCGGCACGACAAAAGCTGGAAGCGGCGGCGGCGTTACTGAACCTGGCTGCGGCACCTAATCGCATCGAATGTTTTGATATCAGTCATGCCAAAGGCGAAGCGACCTACGCCTCCTGCGTGGTTTACGATCACGAAGGTCTGAACAAAAGCCGTTACCGCCGTTTCAGTATCCGAGATGTAACCGCCGGTGATGATTACGCCGCCCTTGAGCAAGCCGTGCGCCGGCATCTGACGCGCTGTGCCGAACAACAGGATTTACCTGGTTTATTGTTGATCGACGGCGGTCAGGGACAGGTGGCGCGGGTACAGTCGGTGGTGGCGGAGCAGGGCGTGGCGGTTCGGGTGTTTGGTATATCGAAAGGCGAAACCCGTAAAAGTGGCTGGGAATTCCTGTGGGAAGCGGGCGAGAGCAAGCCTATAATCCCCGACGCGCACAACGAAGGCTTCCGGGTGTTGCAGCTGGTGCGCGATGAAGCACACCGGTTTGCCATTACCGGGCACCGTAAAGCCCGCGCCAAAAGCCGCAGTAGTTCAGGTATTGAAGGGCTGGCGGGCGTAGGGCCAAAGCGCCGCCGCGACTTGTTGCTGCACTTTGGCAGCCTCAGCAATATGCGCAGTGCGCCGCAGGAAGAATTGGAAAAAGTACCGGGAATCAGCCGCAAACTGGCGGCGGATATTTTCCGGCAATTACATGGTGAATAACCCGTTACGGCGTTACACCGGAGCAAACACTGGAGAGCAGTACCGATGAATGTGCCGAATATTCTCACCCTCAGTCGGATTATTATGATTCCCCTGATGGTGATCAGTTTTTACTGGTTCGGCCCGTTGGGAAAAGTCATTGCTGCGTTATTGTTTGGCCTGGCCGCGGTGACTGACTGGTTTGATGGCTACCTGGCGCGTAAATGGAATCAGGCGACCCCGCTGGGGGCGTTTCTGGACCCGGTCGCCGATAAGCTGATTGTGGCCGTGGCATTGGTGTTGCTGGTGGAGCAGTTTGCCAGCGTCTGGCTGACCATTCCGGCCAGCATTATTATTGGGCGTGAAATTGTTATTTCAGCGCTGCGCGAATGGATGGCCGAGTTAGGTAAACGGGCCAATATTGCCGTCAGCAACATTGGTAAGGTTAAAACCACCTTTCAGATGATCGCCATTGGCGTGCTGCTGGGTTCCGGTGTGCATCCCTGGTTGCTGTGGCTGGGCTATGCGGCGTTGTATGTTGCGGCGGTGCTGACCATCTGGTCGATGCTGGTGTATCTGAAAGCCGCCTGGCCGGAATTGCGCCCGGCGCCCGCAAACCGCTAAGCGGCTATAAGTGCTTCAAAAGTAAGAAAAAACGCTTGACTCTGTAACCGCTGCGTTTAGAATGCGCAGCACTTAAAGCGGGAATAGCTCAGTTGGTAGAGCACGACCTTGCCAAGGTCGGGGTCGCGAGTTCGAGTCTCGTTTCCCGCTCCAGTTTTTCATTGTTCTTCAATGATTTCGGCGCGATAGCAAAGCGGTTATGCACTGGATTGCAAATCCACGTAGGCCGGTTCGACTCCGGCTCGCGCCTCCAAGATTTCGGTGATCCCACTCTGCGCCGAACTGCGTGGCAAGAAGCCCCGGTGGTGAAATTGGTAGACACAAGGGATTTAAAATCCCTCGGCCTTACGGCCGTGCCGGTTCGATTCCGGCCCGGGGCACCATTTAAAACTTCTGCTACACCTCTGCATGACATTCTCTCTCCCTGCGTTTAACCTTCAGAAGTTATCTGATTGTTGTTGTTTTATTGTCAGGAAAAATCATGTTTCCGAATTATATCGAGCCGGTTTTCCGTCCGCCCAGTGAGGCGCGCTCCTTGATTCTTCAGGTCACCAATGGCTGTTCCTGGAATCAGTGCACTTTCTGCGATATGTACACCCAGCCGCAGAAAAAATTCCGCGCCCGCGACGAAGCCGAGGTGCTGGAAGAAATCCGTCAGGCGGCCGCCATTGGTCCGCGATTTGAAAAAGTCTTTCTGGCCGATGGCGATGCCATGGTGCTGCCCACACGCCGGCTGTTGAATATTCTGCAGGCCATCCGCACGCATTTGCCCTGGGTAAAACGAGTAGGGTCTTATTGTTTGCCGCGCAATATCCGCAAAAAGACCGTGGCTGAATTAGCAGAAATGCGGGAGCTGGGGCTGGGCATTCTCTATGTCGGCGCTGAAAGTGGCGATGATGAAGTGCTGGGTTTTATTAAAAAAGGCGAAACCTGGCAGAGCACCCTGGATGCCTTGTTAAAAATCAAACAGGCCGGCATTGCCTCATCGGTGATGATTCTGAACGGCATGGGCGGTGTGGCGTACAGCGAACAACATGCGCGTAATTCCGCATTGTTAATGAACGAGGCGCAGCCCGAGTTTTTATCAACGTTGATTGTCAGTTATCCGCTGGGTGATCAGCGCGTGGTCGAAGGATTTAACGGCAATTATCAGCTGCCGTCGCAGCACGATTTATTTGTTGAGCTGCGTTTGTTAATTGAAACCCTTGAACTTAACAATACCGTATTCCGCAGCGACCATGCCTCGAATTATTTGCCGTTAAAAGGCACACTGGGGCAGGATAAAGCCGCCTTGTTGGCGCAGCTGGATGCCGCCATTCATACGCCGGATCGCATCCGTCTGCGTCAGGAATGGCAGCGCGGGTTGTAATATCGTTTGATGTAATCGGGAGGCGCTGATGGATCTGAATCTGCTGTTGCTGCAATTAGGCGATGACCGCCCCGGGCGTTTGCCGCCGGTAGAAAAATGGCAGCCCGCACTGTCGGGGGATATGGATATGGAAATCCGTAAAGATGGCAGTTGGTGGCATGAGGGCGCCCCCGTGAAGCGCGACAAGCTGGTGCGTTTATTTGCCAGTATTCTGCGCAAAGAAGGCGACGAATATTTCCTGCTCACGCCAGTGGAAAAGTGGCGCATCCGGGTAGAAGATCGGCCGTTATTGATCACCATGCTGGAGCGCCAGGGTGACATCATCAGCATGGTCACAGCGACCGGTGATTTGCTGGAACTGGGGCCGCAGCATCCGCTGCAAATGTCTGAGCTGGATGGCACCTTGTTGCCGGAGGTGCGGGTGCGGCAGGACTTATGGGCGAGGTTGTCGCGTAATGCCTGGTACGACTTACTGGAGCTGGCGGAAGAAACCGCCGATGGAAAAGTGGTTGTGCGCAGTGCCGGTGCCAGCTTCGCTTTAAGCTGACACCGGACTGACATGAAAAGGGTGTTCAGCCTTTTTTGATGATATTGCCGGCGTGCAGACCGCATTCTTTATGGCCGGCGCCTTCCCACCACCAGCGGCCTTCACGTTCGTGTTGATTCGGCAGCGTCGGGCGGGTGCAGGGCTGACATCCGATGCTGACAAAGCCGCGTTCATGCAGGCTGTTGTAAGGCACATCGAATACCTTGATGTATTCCCACACCTGCGCAGAGGTCCACAGCGCCAGCGGGTTGTACTTGGTCAGCTCACCGTTTCGCCCTTTGAACGCGCTGTCGGCTTCGATCAGCTGCACGTCAGAGCGGGTGCCCGGGCTCTGATCGCGGCGCTGGCCGGTAATCCAGGCATCCAGTGTGCTCAGCTTCTGGCGCAGCGGGGCGATTTTACGCACGCCGCAGCATTCCTGATGGCCATCCTCATAGAAGCTGAATAAGCCTTTTTCATTCACAAAAGCCTGTAGTGCGGCCTGGTCCGGTGTGCGGATATCAATGCGGATGCCATAGTGCTGGCGGACTTTTTCGATGAACTCGTACGTCTCCGGATGCAGACGGCCGGTATCCAGAGTGAAAACGTCCACATCGGGGCGGAGTTTAACGGCCATGTCGATCAGCACAACGTCTTCGGCACCGCTGAACGACAGGCCAATGGCATCGTGTTGTTCCAGTGCGTATTTCAATAAATCTTTGGGGCGCTGGCTGGCAAATTGCTCATTCAGAGCAGACAGAGTCTGAGTCATGGTTCGCCTGATCGTTGGTTGCAAAGGAGGTTGTCGTTATAAGAGGCGCAGATTATCACGTCTC
>JAEWQT010000050.1 GCA_023399105.1 Pseudomonadota bacterium
TTTCTGCGCCTGAAACGGGCTGCCGGTCTGTAACCGGTTAAGGAGCAAGGATGAGATTTGAACAACTGGTCGCGGCCGTCGTGCACGATCTTAAAAATCAGCTGCAGGCCCTGCTGGATTACGAACAGGAAGCGCTGGCGCGCATTCCCAAGCGTTATCACAACCATCTGCTGCCTATTCTGCAGCGCACCACCCGCCTGAAAAACGACACCATGCAGATGATGTCGCTGTTCAGCATGGAACAGAAACAAGCCTTTCCGATGGACGACGCCTGGCCCTTCGATACCGTCACCGATGCTATTGAAGCCACCAGTCAGCAATTTCCGGCGCTGCAGTTTGATAACCGCATTGATGAAAACTGCCAGGGCTTTTACAACGAAAACCTGGTGCAGCTGGCATTAGTAACCCTGATCACCAACAGCGCCCAGGCCGGCGCCAGTGAAGTGATCATCAGCGCCGATGACAACAACGGCCTGACCCTGACAGTAGAAGATAACGGCCACGGTTTTGACCCCCGGGTACTGGCCGGTGAAAAGAACACCACCAAAAACGGCGGCACCGGGTTGGGGCTGTATTTTGTGCAGCTGATTGCCGAACGGCATGGCAACGACCAGCAACGGGGACGGGTAGACTACGGCAACCGCCCGCAGGGCGGCGCCTTTGTGAGTATTTACTTACCCTGAGCCTCGGGAGCCTCACTCTGCAGCATGGTGTCGTGCTCGGCCAGATTCCAGGGTAACTGGCCGGGCGTCACATGCAGGAAGTGCAGATAATTTTCAAACTGATCCAGCACATCGCGGATCACCTCATGGGCGTCACAACCGTACAGGTCATACCCCAGGCTGCCCGGGCGCAAAAACACTTCGGCACGGAAATACTGGTCATCCGCCGTCAGCTCCCGTTTCAGCTCCAGCGCCATAAAGTCCGGTAAAGGCAACGATGTACGGCGGATTTCATAGAGAAAGTCCACGTATTCATCCCGCTGTACCTGCAGCCAGACCCGCCCGAACTCTTCATCGACGTGGGTTTCGGCGTGCCAGCCCAGCCGCGTCAGCTCCAGCTGCACTTCATTCAGCGCATGCTGTGCCGGCCCCTGAATAAACTGGTTTACCCGCGTTTCATCGGGGAAATCCACCAGCCCGGCCAGACTGTTACGCCACTGCGTACGGCGATAATTGGGCCGGGTTTGCGCCTGCGCACTCTGCAGACTGCTGCCACGATGGCCTTCAATCACCAGCGCCCGCCACATCCCCGCCATGGCCACCAGCATGATGATGGCAAAGGGCAAGGCGCTGGCAATGGTCATGGTCTGCAACGCATTCAGGCCACCGGCCAGCAACAGCACCGCTGCAATCAGCCCCTCCAGGGTAGCCCAGAACACCCGCTGCCAGGCCGGTGTCACTAACGCGCCGCCAGACGCCAGCGAATCAATCACCAGCGAACCAGAATCGGACGAGGTAACAAAAAAGGTAATAATCAGATAGACCGTGATCAGTGATAAAAACGACGACCAGGGCAGATGCTCGTAAAAAGCAAAAATGGCTACCGCATGATCGGCCTGCACATCCCCCACCAGGCTGTGTACGCCCTGCTGCATAATCATCCACAGCGCGGTGTCACCAAAAATGGAAAACCACAGAAAAGTAAACACCGTGGGTACCGCCAACACCCCGAACACAAACTGGCGGATGGTGCGGCCACGACTGATCTTGGCAATAAACAGCCCGACAAAGGGCGCCCAGGCGATGGTCCAGCCGAAAATAAACAGCGTCCAGTTGCCAATCCAGTCGCTGCGCGAATAAGCCTGCAGGTTAAAGGTACGGGCCACCAGCCCGCTTAAATATGCACCGGTGTTCTGCAAAAAGGTTTCCAGGACGTGAATGGTCGGCCCGGCCAGAAACACCACCAGCATCAGAAAGACGGCCAGCCCCATATTCAGGATGGACAGATTTTTCACGCCTTTATCCAGACCTGCCACCACCGAGGCCGTTGCCGCCAGGGTAATCAGGGCAATGGCAATAACCTGCACCGTACTGCTGACCGGGATGGACGGCCAAAGGTAGTTAAGACCGGCATTAATCTGCGTCACCGACAAGCCCAGCGACGTGGCCAAACCAAACATGGTGCCGAGAATGG
This sequence comes from Pseudomonadota bacterium, assembly GCA_023399105.1. GTDB lineage: Bacteria > Pseudomonadota > Gammaproteobacteria > Pseudomonadales > Oceanobacteraceae > Venatoribacter. Next base: position 2,137 of record JAEWQT010000050.1, read on the forward strand.
CAAACACATCCACCAGATGCCCCGGCCAGCCATAAATACGCTCACCGATCAGCGGGTACAGCGCCGAACGGATCGACAGCGGTAACCCATGCCGGTATGCAAAATACGCCAGCACCAGACCAACCAGACCGTAGATGGCCCAGATATGCACACCCCAATGGAAATAGGCGATCTGCATGGCCTGACGGGCGGCATCCACCGTTTCGCCAGCGCCCTGTGGCGGCTGCGAATAATGCAGTACCGGTTCGGCCACCCCAAAGAACAGCAGTGCAATGCCGTAGCCAGCGGAAAACAGCATGGCAAACCAGGCCGGAAAGCTGTACTGCGGCTCGGAATGCTCCGGGCCCAGACGGATTTTGCCCCAGTCTGACACCGCGACCACGACGATAAAGACCAGAAAAATGGCCACCGCCAGCATATAAAACCAACCGAAATGTACCGTAATCCAACTCAGCGTCGCACTGAAAGCGTCACTGGCAGCCTGTGGCTGGGCAATGGTGCCGGCGATCAGCAGAAAGGCCACCACAATGGTGGGAATAAACACCGGCAACAGCACGGTTGACTGAAACCCCTTGCGTTCAGCAAGCATGATTTTTCTCTCCATCGTCTGTTGTGCTTTTTACCCTGACAAAGTCTGGCGCGGATAACAACCCCGAAGGTCTGTCATACCGGCCCGGCACTGGTATAATCGCGCGTCTTTATTTATTCGCGAACAGCGCGCCGGGCACGATGAGCCTGCCCCACTGCGCCAACACAGGAATTCCACCGTGAGTCAGAGTCGCCACAACATCAAAACCTTTCAGGGCTTAATTGCCGCCCTGCAGGAATACTGGTCCGAACAGGGCTGTGTGATTAACCAACCCCTCGATATGGAAGTGGGTGCCGGTACCTTCCACACCGCCACGTTCCTGCGCGCTATTGGCCCGGAAAACTGGGCCTCGGCTTATGTGCAGCCCAGCCGCCGTCCGACCGATGGCCGTTATGGCGAAAACCCCAACCGTCTGCAGCACTACTACCAGTTTCAGGTGGTGATGAAACCGAACCCGGTGGATATTCAGGAAAAATATCTGGAATCGCTGCGGGTGATGGGTATTGATCCGCTGGTACACGATATCCGCTTCGTCGAAGACAACTGGGAATCCCCGACTCTGGGTGCCTGGGGTCTGGGCTGGGAAGTGTGGCTGAACGGCATGGAAGTCACCCAGTTCACCTACTTCCAGCAGGTCGGCGGTCTGGAATGTTTCCCGGTGACCGGCGAAATCACCTACGGTCTTGAGCGTATCGCCATGTACCTGCAGGAAGTGAACTCTGTATACGATCTGGTATGGACCTACGGCCCGGACGGCAAGCCCGTCACTTACGGTGATGTGTTCCATCAGAACGAAGTGGAGCAATCCACCTACAACTTTGAATACGCCGATGTCGACTTCCTGTTCGTGGCCTTCAATCAGTACGAAAAAGACTGCAAGCGTCTGATTGAAGCCGGTCTGCCGCTGCCGGCTTACGAACAGGTGCTGAAAGCCTCGCACACCTTCAACCTGCTGGATGCCCGTGGGGCGATTTCCGTGACCGAGCGTCAGGGTTACATCCTGCGCGTACGCACCCTGGCCCGCTCAGTGGCGCAAGCCTACTTCGATAGCCGCGCCGAGAAAGGCTTCCCGCTGGCCGATGAAGCCAACCGTGCTGACGTACTGGCTCGTTATGAAGCCCAGAAGGCTGAGAAAGCCGAGAAAGAAGCCCAGGAGAAGAAGTAATGAGTGCACAAGATTTTCTGGTTGAACTGGGTACCGAAGAGCTGCCACCGAAAGCGCTGAAAACCCTGTCCGATGCTTTTACCTCCGGCATTAAACAAGGCCTGAAAGACGCCGGCCTGAACTTTGGCGCTGTGGTGTCCTTCGCCGCGCCGCGTCGTCTGGCCGTGCGCATCGAAGCACTCGAAGCCCAGCAGGCCGATCAGGAAGAAACCATTTACGGCCCACCGGCCAACATCGCCTACGACGCCGACGGCAAGCTGACCAAAGCCGCTGAAGGCTTTGCCGCCCGTGCCGGCGCCACCGCTGCCGACCTGAAAACGCCCCCGGATTCTGACAAAAAGAACGCCGGCAAGCTGATGATGCAGCGCACCATCAAAGGTAAGAGCACCGTTGCGCTGCTGCCGGCCATCGTGCAGAACAGCCTCGACAAGCTGCCAATTCCTAAGCGTATGCGCTGGGGTGCTTCCCGCGTGGAATTCGTGCGCCCGGTGCAGTGGCTGGTGATGCTGTTCGGTAATGACGTGGGCGACGGTGAAGTGCTGGCCTGAAAGCCGGCAACACCAGCCGTGGTCACCGTTTCCACGCGCCAGCGCCGGTGGTGCTGAACGCGCCGTCCGAATACGAAAGCAAACTGCGCGCAGCCTACGTGATGGCCGACTTCGATGAGCGCGCCGCGCTGATCAAAGAACAGGTCACCGCGGCCGGTAAGAAACTGGGTGGCGAAGCCATCATCGGCGACGACCTGCTCAACGAAGTGACCGCGCTGAACGAATGGCCGGTAGCTCTGGCCGGTTCGTTCGACGAATCCTTCCTGCGCGTACCGCCGGAAGCGCTGGTGTCATCCATGAAAGAACACCAGAAATACTTCCACGTAATGAAAGACGGCAAGCTGATGCCGAACTTCATCACCATCGCCAACATCGAGTCGAAAGACCCGGCGCAGGTGATTTCCGGTAACGAGAAAGTAATCCGTCCACGACTGTCCGACGCCGCCTTCTTCTGGGACACCGACCGCAAGCAGCCGCTGGCCAGCCGTTTCCCGAAACTGGAAAACGTGGTGTGGGTAAACGGTCTGGGTTCTGTGGCCGACAAAACCCGCCGCATCAGCGCCCTGGCGACCAAGATTGCCGAGCGTCTGGACGCCGACGAAGTGCTGGTGCAGCGTGCCGCGCACCTGTGCAAAAACGACCTGGTTTCCAGCATGGTCGGCGAGTTCGCCGAGATGCAGGGCCTGGCCGGTAAATACTACGCCGAGCACGATGGCGAACCGGCCGACGTTGCCGCCGCCATGGTTGAACAGTACATGCCGGCCTTCGCCGGTGACGCACTGCCCGCCACCACCACCGGTACCCTGATCGCACTGGCCGACCGTCTCGACAGTCTGGTCGGTCTGTTTGGCATCGGCCAGATTCCGACCGGCTCCAAAGACCCGTTCGCGCTTCGTCGTGCGTCGCTGGGCGTACTGCGACTTCTGGTTGAGAAACAAATCGACATCGATCTGGGCGACCTGATCGGCTGGGCCATCGGCGCGCAATGGGCGACCACTCCGAAGACCGACACCAAAGCCACCCTGACTGAATACCTGCTGGATCGTTTCAGCGCCTGGTACGCCGACGAAGGCATCCCGGCCGGCGTATTCCAGTCAGTACGTGCTCTGGGCATCACCAACGCTCTGGACATCAACCGCCGCGTACAGGCCGTTCACCAGTTCGGCAAGCTCGACGCCGCAGAAGCACTGGCCGCTGCGAACAAGCGCGTGTCCAACATTCTGGCCAAGAATGGCGGCGACAAAGTGGTTGCCAATGTAAGTGCCAACTTACTGCAACAGGCCGAAGAAAAAGCATTGACCGAACAGGTTGCCGCCAAGCAACAGGCCGTGGCTCCGCTGATGGCCAAAGGCGATTACAGCGCCGCACTGACCGAGCTGGCTGGTCTGCGCGTCGTGGTCGACAGCTTCTTCGACAACGTCATGGTGATGGCCGACGACGAAGCCGTGAAAAACAACCGTCTGGCGCTGCTCAAGCAGCTGCAGGCGCTGTTTATCGGTATTGCCGATATCGGCCTGCTGCAGGGCTAAGCCTGCCGTTGGGACTCGCACAAACGGGAGTTGCTGCACAGCGCTCCCGTTTTTGTTTAAGGACAGATGATGAAACTGATTATTCTCGACCGCGACGGCGTACTGAACGAAGACTCCGACGCCTTTATCAAAACCACCGATGAGTGGATTCCACTGCCGGGCAGTGCCGAAGCGGTGGGCCGTTTAACTCAGGCCGGTTACAGCATTGCCATCGCGACCAACCAGAGC
>JAEWQT010000066.1 GCA_023399105.1 Pseudomonadota bacterium
GGCCATGCGCCGCCACACCACAAAACTGCCCAGCGGACCGGCAATCAGGGCCAGTAACAGACCAGCGGTTAATGGCATCAGCCACCAGAAATCAATCATGGCGGATGGCTCCGTAGGCTGGCGGCGCCAGCGGTGAGGTCTGGCCGTGATCACCGGCACAGTGCTGGTGGTCGTGATGGTGGGTGTAATGGGCCAGCGGGGTTTTGTCGGGACGCATACCAAATAGCTGGATATAGGCCGGGTTAATGGATACCTGATCCGGATGGCCGGAACAGCACACATGACCATTCAGACAGATCACTTCATCGGTGGCGGCCATCACCAGGTGCAGGTCGTGGGACACCATTAACACCGCACAGCCCAGTTCATCGCGCAGTTGCGGAATTAATTGGTACAGCTCCATCTGGCCCTGCACATCCACCCCCTGCACCGGTTCATCCAGCACCAGCAGGTCGGGCTGCGATAACAAGGCGCGCACCAGCAGCACGCGCTGCCATTCGCCGCCGGACAGGTCGTGTACCGATTGTTGCGCTAAAGCGGTGATATTCAGCAGTTGCAACCAGTGCTGAATGGTGGCAGCGGTGGCGCCCCGGCTTAAGCGCAAAAAGCCCTGTACGGTCAGCGGCATGCGCTGATCGAGGCTCAGGCGCTGCGGCATATAGCCAATGCGCAAACCGGGCCGGCGTTGAATATGACCGGAATCAACCGCTTCCAGCCCCAGCAACACCCGAATCAGGGTGGATTTTCCACAGCCATTGGGGCCGATCAGGGTCATGATTTGGCGCGGCTGCAGGGTCAGGCTGATGTTATCAAGAACGGTTTTATGCTGACGCTTTAAGGTCAGCGCGCTGGCTTGCAGTAAGGGTTCGGTGTTCATGCGACCGCCTGACAGGCCGGGCACAGCCCGGTCAGTTCGGTGATCTGCTGTTCCACCTTAACCCCCAATACCGCTTCCGCCTGACGGGCAATCTGCTGCACCTGAGCCGGATCCAGCTCCTGCGCCTTGCCACAAGCCCGGCAGACAAAAAAACAACTGGGATGTGCCTCGCCGGGATGTGTGCAGCCGATAAAGGCGTTCAGTGAGCTGATGCGGTGCACCAGCCCCAGTTCGAGCAGAAAATCCAGGGCCCGGTATACCGTCGGCGGTGCCGAGTTAAACCCTTCTTCGGCCAGTTTTGGCAGCAGGTCGTAGGCGCCCACCGGCTTATGGTTGGCCCACACCAGCTCCAGTACCCGTTGACGAATAGGCGTTAAACGCGCGCCTTTGGCGCTGCATAACGCCTGCGCTCGCTGCAGCGCCGAATGTACGCAGGCGTGGTGGTCGTGACTTTTATAGATGTTCTGCGTCATGGCAACGGCCTTAGGTTATAATGTTGCAATTTTACGCCAGGAGTCGCCGGATACAATGAAGAATTTCAGCTGGGTCATCGCGGTCGTCAGTTATTGTCTGCTGCTGGCATGGCCAGCGCAGGCCAGTGGCCCGCAATTAAACGTGCTGGCCAGCGTTCATCCGCTGGGGTTGGTGGCCGCCTCCGTAGTGCCGGCTGGTCGGCTGCAGGTGTTGTTGCCACCGGGCATGACGCCGCACGATTTTAGTCTGAAGCCTTCGGACATTGAACGCATCCGTCAGGCCGATGTGGTGCTGTGGAGTGGCGCGGTGGCGGAGCCTTATCTGAGTGGTTTTGTGGGGCGCTGGCCGCAACAGGTGTGGATTGACGCATCGGCCGGCCAGCAGCCGGCGGCTGACGTCGCCGATGATGACCATGATCACAGCGGTCATCAGCACGATGAGCATGCCCATGAGCATGATGAACAGGAACAGCACGGCCATCACCATGATGGTTTTGAAGATCCGCACTGGTGGTTGAATCCGCAGCGTATGCTGCATACCCAACAGCAGCTGGCGGCGGCATTGCAGCAGGACGCCAGCCCCTTTGCTACGGCGGTCACTGCGCAGCTGGCCGCTTCGGCCCGGATGCTGGAACCGTTGCAGGACCGCGGTTTCTTTGTCTTTCACCGCGCCTGGGATCATTGGGTCGAGCACTTTGGCCTGAACCAGGTGGGTGCCTTTACTCTGTCGCCGGAATACAAGCCGGGCGCCCGCACATTGCAAACCATGCGGGCGCAGTTGCAGCGTGGCGAGGTGGTCTGTGTGTTCAGCGAGCCGGAGTTTTCACCAGCGCTGGTGGATTCGGTGGTGAAAGGCCTGCCGGTGAAGCGGGCTGAACTGGACCCGCTGGCGCAGCATATTGCTCTCAGTGCCGATGGTTATGTGCGTTTTCTGGCCGATCTGACCGAGCGCTTCGCCACCTGCCTGCAACCCTGAACCCCAAGGGCGGGTGGCGGTAGACAGCCGGCCCTCCGCCATTACAATAAGCCCCCTCATTTTTATGTACGGAATCCTGCTATGACACTGGCCGTCGTTACCCTGGCCGCGGGCAAAGGCTCGCGGATGAAATCCGATCTTCCCAAAGTACTGCACAAACTGGCCGGCAAACCGATGCTGGCCCATGTGCTGCAGAGTGCGGCGCAGTTGCCGCAGGCGCGCCTGCATGTGGTGATTGGTCACGGTGCCGAAGCGGTGAAAGAGCAGATTACCGGTTTCCCGGTCAGCTGGGCGCTGCAGGCCGAACAAAAAGGCACTGGCCATGCGGTGGCCATGGCGATGCCAGAGGTGGCGCCCGATGCCACGGTGCTGGTGCTGTACGGTGATGTGCCACTGATCCGCACCGCTACGCTGCAAAAACTGTTGGATGAAACCCACGACGGCCATGCCCTGGCCCTGCTGACGGTAGAGCTGGCCGACCCGACCGGCTACGGCCGCATTGTGCGTGACGACGCCGGTAATATTCAGGCCATTGTCGAGCACAAAGACGCCAGCGCCGAGCAGCACAAAATCCGTGAAGTGAACACCGGCATTCTGGCGGTATCGGCGCGGCTGCTGAATGAATGGCTGCCGAAACTGTCGGCCAACAACGCCCAGGGCGAATACTATTTAACCGATATTATCGCCATGGCGGTGGATAACGGCGTGGCCGTGCGCGCCATTCATCCGCAGGATGAACACGAAGTGCAGGGCGTGAACGACCGGTTGCAGCTGGCCGCGCTGGAGCGGGTGTATCAGCGAGGTCTGGCCGATGAGTTAATGCGTGCCGGTGTCTCGCTGGCCGATCCGGCGCGCATCGATGTGCGCGGCTCTGTTAAGGTTGGCAGCGATGTAGTGATCGACGTTGGTTGCGTATTTGAAGGTGACGTAGTGCTGGAAGACGGCGTACACATCGGCCCTTACTGCGTGATCAAAAACAGCCGTATTGGTGCCGGCACCGAGGTGGAAGCCTATTCCCATCTTGATGCTGCCGTCACGGCCGGGGCTTGCCATATCGGCCCTTATGCGCGCTTGCGCCCGGGTGCTGATCTGCACAGCGGTGCCAAGGTGGGCAACTTCTGCGAAGTGAAAAAATCCGTTATTGGAGAAGGTTCCAAGGTGAACCACCTTACCTACATCGGTGACGCGACCATTGGCCGTAATGCCAATATCGGCGCCGGTACCATTACCTGCAACTACGATGGCGTGAACAAGTTTAAGACCGAGATTGGCGATGAAGCCTTTATCGGCTCCAATTCATCATTGGTGGCGCCGGTCAGCATTGGCGCCGGAGCTACCGTGGCGGCCGGTTCGGTGGTGACCAAAGATGTGGGCGCGGCAGAGCTGGCGGTGGCGCGTGGTAAACAGCGCAATGTCGAAGGCTGGCAGCGGCCGCAGAAGAAGTCCTGATGGTCACAACCTGGCTGCGGCGGCGGCCGGGTTTATAAGATCAGCGGTAATACCACGGCATGCAACGTGCCGGTTAAGGTCATGGCCATGGCGGAATAGGCCGACTGTTGCGCCCCCAGTTCCATGGCCCGGCCAGTGCCCACCGCATGGGCGCAGGTGCCCAGCGCCAGCCCCAGCGCCTGCGGTTGGTCCAACCGGGTTACCTTCAGTAAAGGCGGAATCATTAATGCGCCCAGCAAACCGGTAATCATCACAAATACCGATGCCAGCGCCGGAATCCCCCCTACCTGCTCGCTCACTGCGACCGCCACCGGCGTGGTGATGGATTTGGTGTGCATGGTGGTGGTAATGGCGGCATCGCCAATCAGCCAGTGCGCTAGCCCGGCAGCCATTGCCACCGTAACGCCACTACCGAGGCTGACGGCCAGCACAATGCGCACAATTTGTTTGCGCATACTGTGCAGAAACTGATACATCGGCACCGCCAGCATCACCACCACCGGTCCCAGCATCTGGTGCAGATAGTCACCGCCCTGCATATAGGTACTGAACGGTGTGCCGGTAACTTCCACCACCGTCACCACCAGCACAATGCCGGTCAGAATGGGGGGGATAAAGGCGCTGTTGCCGCTCAGGCGGTAGACCTGCTGGCCCAGAATAAAGGCGCCGATGGTGAGGGTGGCCCAGAACAGGGGCAGTTGCAGCAGTTCGGTGATCATAAGCCGGCTTTGCCCCCTTTCATGATCCAGGCGCACAGCAGCGCGCCGGGAATCAGGCTGACCGCCAGAATGCCCAGCAGCAGCAGACCATGTTCCTGTAATAAGGCTTTCTGGGTGACCACGCCAACACTGACCGGAATAATAAACAGCGGCAACAAGGGGGCCAGGGTCTGGCTGATGGACGCCAGATGTTCAGGAATTTTGCCGCGCAAAATCAGGCTGATCAGCAGCAGTAACATACCCAGAATGGAGCCGGGCAGAGGCAGACTGAAGGCACCTTGCAGCAGCGTACCCAGTAACAGAAAAAACAACAGTATAAGGAGGCCGGCCATGGGTCTGCTCCTGTAAAGATGGTGCGGAAGGAGAGACTCGAACTCTCACGCCTCGCGGCGCTGGAACCTAAATCCAGTGCGTCTACCAATTTCGCCACTTCCGCAGGTGGGCGCGGATATTATAGAAGTCCGTCAG
>JAEWQT010000067.1 GCA_023399105.1 Pseudomonadota bacterium
CCGGATGGCTTGCTTTTTCTCACTGCGGGCGCTGCCCACCTGTTTGGCCAGGGCGATCAGTTTTTTCACCTGATTACGGTCTTCGGCGACCAGGGGCAGGGCGCGGGTATTGTGCTGGCGTTCAAAGTATTCGACCCACAGGGTTGTAACCTCAGGGTCGGCCAGGTCAGCTTTGTTCAGCACTTTAATGCAGGTTTTATCGCCGCGGAGTTCGTCAACCAACGGGTTGGTGCTGGAAAAGGGCAGGCGGGCGTCCAGTACCTCGATCACCAGATCAATGTCCGGCATTGCCTCGCTGATTTTCTTGCGGGCTTTGTTCATGTGCCCTGGGAACCATTGAATTGCCATAGCGTGCTTTCCGGTTGACGAGTGTTTGAAAGGGCGGCACATTGTAAAGCAAGGCCGGTGGAGAGCAACCGCTCATCCTGTTTTGCCTGCGCAGCCGGATGGCTTTGCCCGACACAGGCTTGTCACAATTTCAGGTTACCGTCATCTGAGTCACGGTTCAGATGCTTTTGATCGGATTGGAGACGACCATTATGGATGTGTTGCAGGAAGACTTTGTACGCAATGTCCGCAAACAAGGCCGGCATGCTTCGGCCACGGTATCGGGGCAGCGTCTGGAAGGGTTTCTGGTTGGTAATAAGTTTGTTTTTCCTGACCCCATGGACGTGTTGTGGCGTCAGGCCGGGCCGGGAGAGTTCCGCGAATTGCGCATCTGGCGTAAATAGCGGGCCCTGAATCAGCGGTGCTGCAGAGCCGGATGGCTCCGCAGCGGCGCAGGGAGTGATCAGCCCGCAAACATCGACAGCGCCGGAGCCGGGGCTGAGGTGTCTTTTTCTTCTTCGTTGCCCGCTGTGGCAGCCATGGCCGTGTCGTTTGTCGCTTCGGAGTGCGGCTGGGCAGCGGTTACTTCTGTCTCATCGCTGTTGTCTGTCTGTTCCTCAGAGTCCTGTTCGCTCAGGGCTTCAGTCGCTGCCGGCTGACGTGCTTTCTTCCGTTCCAATTTGGTGATCTGACGATCATGGTTGGCCCAGACGCCGGTTTTGATCTCGACGTTACGGACGCCGTTTTCTTCGGCAATTTCATCAGCAATAGAACGTGCGGCCTCATCGGCATCGCGGGCCAGCAGTTTGCGTTCACCGGCATCAAGACGGGCGAACAGGTCAACCAGGGCATTGGACAATACTTCCTGAGCCACCTCATCACGGGTTTTGCGGAAACGCCGGGCAATCACATTCAGCATGGCCAGGTCGTTGGCATCCAGGCGGACCGTCAGTGCAGCCAGGGTCATTTCCTTTTCACGTTGTGCTTTCTCTTCCTGATAGTAACGGTCAATCAGTGACTGAGTGCTGGTGGTATCGATATCCTGCATGATGAGCTTCCGTTAAGTAGTTTCTGTGTCGTTGGGGCAAAGGCGGTACTGTAGCGAAGCCCTGCGCTGGTGTGCAACCATGGGTGTCTGATTTATAGTGGCGCCTGTTGTTAACCGCTGGAGCCTACCATGACCACGACCATCGCCGACCGTATCCGCAGCAAATTAGCGGCTTTAAATCCTGAGCATCTGGACGTGCTGAATGAAAGCCACATGCACGCCGGCCCGGCCACGGATTCGCACTTCAAACTGGTTGTGGTCAGTGCCGCCTTCAACGGCCAGCGGGCGGTGGCGCGCCATCAGCAGGTTTATAAATTACTGGCGGAAGAGCTGCAGGGGCCGGTGCATGCGCTGGCGTTGCATCTGTACAGCCCGGAAGAATGGCAGCAGGCAACCGTACCGCCATCGCCGCAATGTCAGGGCGGCCATTGAGTGGCTGACAGGCAGAGTGCATAAAGAGCCAGAATGCCTGCCAGATTGGCAGAACCGCACCTATTGAGTGCTGGCTCAAACAGGCATTCTCCGGGTTGGGAATGACGGGTGAATGTATGCAAAAAATGATTGCCTGGCAGCATGGGCTGATTTTGGCTCTGATGCTGTTGATGTCGGGTGTCAGCGCTCAGGAGCATAACTGGGCGCTGGAAAAACAGGATGACGACAACCGTATCCGGGTTTATACCCGGATTAATCCGGATTCGCCGTTAAAAGAATTCCGTGGTGTGATGCAGGTACAAAGCCGTTTAACGGCGCTGGTGGCGCTGATCGAAGATCATCACCGCGCGCCGGATTGGATTCATCAGTGCCGGGCCATCGATATTATTGAACGTCACAGCCACGAAGAAATTCTGTTCTATATGGTGACTGCAGCACCCTGGCCGGTAAAAGACCGTGACAGCGTGGTGCACAGCCTGCTGCAGCAAGATCCGGACACCTATACGGTGCGCATTGATATGCAGGTGCGTAACGATATTTTTCCGGCCAGCGATGACATGATCCGTATTAGCAATATGCAGGGGTTCTGGCAATTCCGGCCGCTGGCAGAAGGGTGGGTGGAGGTAACCTATCAGGTTCATGCTGACCCTGGCGGTGGCATTCCCAGTTGGCTGATTAACAGCCTGGTGGTTGATACGCCTTATTACACACTGCGCAATATGCAGAAACTGGTGCAGGAATCGCGCTATCAGCAGGCCAGTCTGCCGCACGTGCGGAACCGTCCTGATCATTCTTTGTAACAAAACTGTCATAAATACCCTCTAGCATCGCGGCCATCAAACTTTCTTCTTAGGTGGCCTGCAATGTTCCGGCGATATGCCTCAGTCTTTGCTCTGATTCTTTGCTCTTCTGTCAGTCTGATCGCTCATGCTTCTGTCTTTGATACGCTGCCGGCTGACAGTAAGGTGCGGCTGTTTGCCATGCACGGCTCCAATACCATTGGTGAAGAGCTGGCCCCCAACCTGCTGCAGCGCTGGTTTCTGGATGCCGGGTTATCGCAGGTACGGATTGAGCCGACCGGTGTGGAAAATGAACGTCTGGTCAGTGGCCACCACGACAGGTTACGCACCCGGGTGGAGGTGCTGGTTGCAGCCCATGGTTCCGGTACCGGTTATCGCTCGTTGCTGGATGGCAGCGGCGACATCGCTGCGTCTTCCCGCCCGATCAAAGACAAAGAATATGACATGCTGAAGCCGATTGCGGACATGCGTTCGTTTGCCACCGAGCATGTTGTGGCTATTGATGGTCTGGCGGTGATTGTGCACCCGGATAACCCCATCACTGAATTGAGCGTTGAGCAGATTGCGGCGATTTTTTCCGGCGCGGTTCAGGACTGGTCCGAACTGGGAGGCTTCCGTGGCGCCATTCAGTTACACGCCCGGGATGATAAATCCGGTACCTGGGACAGTTTTAAAAGCATGGTGCTGGATGATCTGCCACTGGCCGCCAATGCGTTACGGTATGAATCCACCGCCGAACTATCCGATGCGGTGGCGGCTCAGCCGGGCGCCATAGGGTTTGTTGGTTTGTCATCGGTGCGTTCTGCCAAAGCCATTGCCGTGTATGACGGTACGTCACAGGCGATGCTGCCGAACAAGCTGACGGTGGCGACCGAAGATTATGCCCTTGCACGACGGTTATTTTTGTACACCCGGGCCCAGGTGAAGCCCGCGGTGCAGGAATTTATTCAGTTTGCGCTGGCCGATGCCGGCCAGCAAATTGTGGCGGATACCGGCTTTGTATCACAGGAAGTCATGGCCGTGCTGCCGGAGTTTTACCACGAATTACCGCAGGAATTCCGGCAGCTGACCGAGGACGCCCAGCGCCTGACCCTGAACTTCCGCTTTGAACAGGGCAGTGCCCGGCTGGATAACAAAGGCCTGAAGGATCTGCAACGCCTGGTGCGTTACCTTGAGGCGCAACCACAGGCTGAACTGTTGCTGGTAGGGTTTGGTGATCCGAAAAAAACCGAAAAACGTTCGCAGTTATTATCCAAGTTGCGGGCGATGTCGGTGCGGCGGGAACTGGTACGGGAAGGTATTTACCCAGAGGCATCGGTTGGTTTCGGGGACGATCTGCTGGTGGC
>JAEWQT010000170.1 GCA_023399105.1 Pseudomonadota bacterium
GGTGACAACCGCGGCCATGCTGATAAGGCAAGGCTGAACTGCCCGGTTCCAGCTGCTCCAGCCAGGTTTTATCCTGCTCATCCGGATGATAGGGCTGGCGGCAATGGGTACAGATTTTCTTCACCAGCCGCTGCGCCAGCACCGCCCGCAGCGAAGCGGCCACCAGATAACGGTCAATACCCATATCCATCAGGCGGTCGATGGTGGAAACCGCATCGTTGGTGTGCAGGGTCGACAACACCATGTGGCCGGTCATGGAAGCGCGCAAACCAATTTCCGCGGTTTCCTGATCGCGCATTTCGCCCACCAGCACAATGTCCGGGTCCTGCCGCAACGCCGCCCGCAGCACGGTGGCAAATTCCAGCCCGACCTTATGATTAACCTGCACCTGATTAACCCGGGGCAGACGATATTCCACCGGGTCTTCGGCGGTAATGATTTTTTTCTCGGGCTGATTCAGCAGGCTCAGCGCCGCATACAGGGTGGTGGTTTTGCCCGAGCCGGTGGGGCCGGTAACCAGAATCAGGCCATGCGGACGCTGAATCAGATATTCAAAGCGTTGCTGTACCACCGCCGGCATCCCCAGCGTTTTCAGCTGCAGAATACCGGCGCTCTGATCCAGCAAACGCATCACCACCGACTCACCAAACTGCACCGGCATGGTGGATAACCGCACATCAATACTTTTATTCGATACCCGGATATTAAAACGGCCGTCCTGCGGCAGGCGTTTTTCCGAGATATTCAGCCCCGACATAATTTTCAGCCGCGACACCAGCGCCGATGCCACGCGCCGTTCTTTCATAATCTGTTCCTGCAACTCGCCGTCTACCCGCAGGCGGATGCGCAGCTGAGTTTCTTCCGGCTCGATATGAATATCCGAGGCTTTAATCTGTACCGCATCTTCAAACAGACTTTGCAGCAGCCGCACCACCGGCGCATCGCTTAAGGTGGACGACAGCGCCATTTCGTCGATGTCGAATTCGCTGGCGCGCAACTCGCCTTCCAGTTCACCGGCGATGCTGGCTATCTGTTCCTGACGCCGGTAAACGCTGTCGAGCACCGACAATAATTCATGCTCACGGATAAAGGCCGGGTACACCGGTACTTTCAGAACCCGCTGCAAATCATCAATCACCATCAGGTCAGTCGGGTCCGACATCCCCACCAGCAGGCCGTCTTTTTCTTCTGACAAGACCAGCGCCCGATAACGGCGGGCCTGAGTTTCCGGTAACCGCTGCACCAGGCTGTTGTTCAGGCGGAAATGCGCCAGTTCAATAAAGGGATACTGAAAATAATCCGCCAGGGTGCGCAGCAGCACATCTTCATTAACAAAGCCGAGGTCGGTAATGGCACGGCCCAGTTTTTTACCACTGCGTTTCTGTTCGGTCAGCGCTTCGTGCAGTTGTTCATCGCTGATCAGCTGCTTTTCCAGCAGCAAATCGCCGACCCGTACTTTTTTACGGCTATCCATCATGATTGCGGCTCACTGAGTATCTGTTCGATCCAGCGCTGCTGCGCTGGCGTCAGCTGGGCTGTGGGGTCGCGCTGCAGTATGGCACGCGCGCGCTGAGGCTGGCCGTTGTCACGCAACGCAGAAGCCAGTGCCAGCGACCACTGCGGCTGCGGCTGTTGTTGCAGCAGCTGTTCATAAGCAGCAATGGCTTCCGGCACAAAACCGAGCAAATGCAGCCCGGGTGCTGCCACCGCCAGCCAGCTGATCGCGGTGCGGCTCTGCTCCTGGCGGTAATAGCGGATAAAGTCGTCTCGCCGTTGCTGCTGCAACCAGATGCGCAGCTGCAGGGCGGCGTAGTCATCCTGATTGTCCAGCCGCAAGGCCTGTTCAATGGCGCGATTGGCTTCGTCCCAGCGCTGCTGACGGGCCGCCGCCAGCGCCTGCTGATACCACTGCCGGGCTTCGGCACCGGTGCGAATAATCAGCGGTGGTTCAGGTTCAGCCGGGGCCACTACGGCCACTGGTTGCGGTGTTACCACGGGCGGCGCGGCAGGCGGAATAACGGCCACCGCCGGTTCACTGGCGGGTTCAGGCTCTGCGGCGGGCGGTTCTGGCCGGGTTGCTGGCAAGGTTACCGGAACCGGCTCATTGATGAATGCCGTTACTGCTTGAGTCTCTGGCGGAATATCGGGCTGAATATCGGGCTGAACAGCCGCTGACGAGGCTGTCTCAGCCACAGGTACGACAACCACCGCATCTTCGACGGGCAATAACCGCTGCGGTTGCGCCACCCAGATCAGTGCCAGCACCGGCACCAGTGCCACCGGCAACAACCACAACGACTGGCGCGAAGGTGATGCCACTGCCGGCACGGCGTCGCGCAACGATGGCGGTAACTGCGCCGCTGCATCGCTGCGGCGTTGATCAATATCGCGCAGTACCTGATGCAACAAACTCATAGCAGCACCAACAAGGCCGCACCGAGCAACGCACCGGTACGCACCCCCACATAAGACGCCGGAGCCGCCCGGGCCGATTCGGTATCCGCCACCGCCGCCAGAACATGGCGGCGCTGCAGTTGCCGGCTGCCGTTACCAAACGCCGCTAATAAGGTTTTCGCCGCCAGAATATTCACCAGCCGTGGCACGCCGCCACTGGCTTGCCATAACGCCTGCACCGCCGCCGGTTCAAACAACGGCAGGCCCCGATAACCGGCCACCGCCAACCGCTGCTGCAGGTACACCGCCAACACCTCAGGCGCTGACAGCGGCTGTAATTCTGACGAATAGGTAATGCGTTGCCGCAGCTGCCGGAACGACGGTTGCGCCAGAATTTCGTTCAGTTCAGGCTGACCAAATAACACAATCTGCACCAGTTTCTGCTGTTCGGTTTCCAGGTTGGAAATCAGCCGCAAGGCTTCCAGCGTCGCTGGCGGCATGCTCTGCGCTTCGTCAATAATCAGCACCACGCGGCGGCCATCGGCGGCCAGTTGCAACAACCTCTGCTGAATATCGGCCTGCACTTCGCCGCTGCTGCGGCCCTGGGTAACCAGTTGCAGTTCACGCGCCACCGCCAGCCATAAGCCCTCAGCACTGACAGCAGGGTTGGCAATGTACAGGCTGTGTTCGTCACGGCTGCGCAAATGATTAAGCAGACGCCGGCACAGCAATGTTTTGCCGGTACCGACTTCGCCGGTAATTTTAATAAAGCCTTCACCGGAACCCAGAGCAAACATCAGTACGTCAAAGGCCTGCTGCTGAGCCGGCAAATCCACGTAAAAATCCGTATTCGGTGTTAACCCGAACGGCGGCTGAGACAAACCAAAATAGGCATCACAGGCCTGAGTCAGCTCGCGCATTGATTATCTCCGCGGCGGCAACAGGTGCGAATAACGGCGGTTCAGTTCCTGAATCTGGGCATCATCAATACCGGTACCGATAATGCGCGGCTGAATCAGAATCACCAGCTCACTCTGTACCCGCTCTTCCCGCACCTGACGGAATAACCAGCCCAGTACCGGAATATCGCCCAGCAGCGGCACCCGCGCTTCGGTATTCACCGTGCGCGTCTGCATCAGGCCACCAATCACCACAATCTGGCCGGAACGGGCGCGCACAATGGAATCGGTTTCACGCACGGTGCTGAAGGCTAACGGCAATTTGTAATCGTCGTTATTCAGCTGTACGGTTTTTAATTTTTCCACCACTTCGGTAATGGTGGGGTGAACGTGCAGAATCACATCCTGGCTGTCGCTGAT
>JAEWQT010000347.1 GCA_023399105.1 Pseudomonadota bacterium
CGCTGATCGGAAATCAGCCGCTGCAGGCGGCTGGCCATCTGGCTGAATTCGCGCCCCAGCTCACCGATTTCATCCGGCCGTGCCAGCACCCGCGGGGCAATGCGCACCGGCCATTGGCCATTGGCAAAAGCGCGCACACTGCGCTGCAATGACAACAGCGGCCGGGTCAGATAACGCGACAGCACATAGCTCCACAGGGCAAACAGCAGCAGCGAGGCGGCCAGGCCCAGGGCGAGATAGATGGGCAGATTAAACACCGCCAGCGGATGCAGGAATTCCACCACCAGCAGGTACACCCGCCCATCGAGGCTGTGCAGCGGCGCCTTCACCAGAATTTCAGTTTGTCCGAGCGGATTAACCCGCGCCTGATAGGAATCGGCCGCAAAGGCGTAACTGAGCACATCGACCGGTACGGCCGGGGTCAGACTGACGCCCTGATCATCAAACACATAGGCGTTAACGCTGGGATGCCGCTCAAAGGTCAGCAACCATTCCAGCAACAGCGGTTCGCCACCGCGTTGCAGCATCAGTTCGGCGGCGGAAATATAACCGCCGGTCGGGGCAATCAGATTAACGGAATCATTCGACCACTGGCGGTAATACATGGCCAGCAGCACAGTCACCAGCGTGGCCACCAGACTGGTGACCAGAAAGGCCAGATAAATGCGGATAAAAATGCCGCGCATCAGGCGTTGGCCGTCACCGTTTCCGGCGCATACCAGTAGCCAATGCCACGCACAGTGCGGATACGGGCTTCGCCCTGCCGGTTGGGGCCGAGTTTTTTGCGCAGATTACTCAGGTGCATATCAAGGCTGCGGTCAAATAACGTCAGCGAGCGCTGCAAGGATTGCTCAGCCAGACGGTTTTTTTCCACGACGCTGCCGGCTTCACGGGCCAGCACACTGAGAATATTGAATTCCGTCACCGTCAGCTCCAGCGGCTGACCATCACGCAAAACCCGGTGCTGGTCGAGATCAATGGTCAGTTCGTCCACCTGCAACAGGGCATCAGCAATCTGGCCGGAACGGCCACGGCGTAAGACAGAACGCAGGCGGGCAGCCAGTTCACGCGGATTGCAGGGCTTTGGCAGGTAATCATCGGCACCGATTTCCAACCCTTCAATGCGGTCGGTTTCATCGCCTTTGGCGGTCAGCATCAGCACCGGCAGGTCGCTGCGCTGGCGGATATTGCGCAGAATATCCAGCCCGTCACCACCCGGCAGCATAACATCGAGAATAACGGCCTGATATTTACCCGACAGCGCTTCGCTGAGCCCGGTGGTGGCTTCGTGCACGGCAGTTATCTTGAACAGCTCGCGTTCAAGGTAACGCTTCAGCAGTGCACAGAGTTCCTGATCGTCATCGACTAACAGTACATTCATACCTGATCCTCATCCTTAGCGGCTCAGAGTTCAGGAAAAATGTATTTATTTCAAGCTGTTGGCCCGTTTCTTTACATTTTGTAAAGACACTCGGTTACATTCAGTCACCACGGCTATGCTGCGCCACAAAGGCCAGCGCATCGGTAACGGCATCCTGTACGGCCTGCTGAGTCTGCACGTACTCATCAGGTGACATATAAAACGCCATATCCACTTCAAAACGGATATAACGGGCTGGCAACCGGTTCAGCGCCACGCAGGCTACGTCGGCCATATAATCCATCGAAGCTGGCGGTTCAGCATCGTTCAGACGGCGGCGGACTTCTTCGGCAACCAGCTGTTCGTAGTAGTTGCGGATATGGTTACTGATGCTCATGATGGCTCTCCCAAGTATTTAAGTGAGGATAGCACTTTGATGATTTCCTGCTTTACTGACACTCAACCTATTTAAGCTGAAATTGACACAGGAAGCGTTATGAAACTGGTCAGCGATCTGATGATCCGCAATGTCCTTACCCACCAGGCCGACGACACTCTGCAGGATGTCGAACAAACCATGGCCACTCATTCCATCCGCCATATTCCGGTGGTGGATGAAAGTGGCATTGTCGTGGGGTTGTTAAGCCAGAAAGAGTTCCTGGCAGAGGCCTTCCGTATTACCGATAAATTCGGTGCCCATAACCTGCGCAGCTATCTGGCCAAAACGACCGTGCGCCAGTGCATGAAAGACGACGTACAGACCGTGCGGCCGGATCTGGATCTGGCCGAAGCCGGTCGTTTATTGCGCAGCAAGCGCCACGGATGCCTGATGGTCGCCGATGAACAGGAACGCCTGCTGGGCATTGTCAGCTCGCAGGACTTTGTTCGCCTCGCCATTGAACTGCTGGAGCAACGCCCGGCCGGCTGATGCACATCAAGACGACGGTCTTATCAATGCGTTAGCCTGAGGGAAGATCACGAACAGGAAAGCATTATGAATCTGGATAAAGTCCGCGAACAATTGTTGCAGCGTCAGCAGATGCTGGAAGCCCGTGCCGACAAAACCGCCCGCGATGCCAGCCATCGTGATGAGGCCGTGTCGGCGGATTTTGCTGAACAGGCCAGCGAGCGGGAAAACGATGATGTATTACGCACCATCAGTGTCGAAGCCCGCTATGAAATTCAGCAGATTGGTCGGGCTTTACAGCGCATTGAAGATGGCAATTACGGCGAATGCAGTGGTTGTGGTGCCGACATTGGTACCGAACGCCTGCAGGCGGTGCCTTACACAACACTTTGTATTAAATGCGCGGCGGCGCAGGAATAATATTACTGAGCATAAAAACCGCTGCGTGTTAACGCAGCGGTTTTTATGCACTGACGTTTTGATTGCAGCGGAACATCTGCTGCATTTTTTCCAGTTTTCCTTCCGGCACCAGATCCAGTTCCGCAAAACGTTGCGGCTCAAATAACGCAAAATCGCCCTCGGCTTTCGCCGCCAACTGACCTTTGCTGTTGTACAGCTCAGCCACCAATAAAGCACGCTTGTCGTTTTTGCATTCGGCAACATAGCCAATCACGCTGACACTTTCACCAATAAAGACCGGCAAGCGGAAACGCACTTTAATATCGCGGGTGAGGACAAATTTATTGAGGAAATAAATACCGGCCCAGCCCATCATTTCATCGAGAATGGTCGTGGTAATACCACCGTGTACCAGATTACTCCAGCCACGCAGATGCTCGGGAATCACCAGCTCGGAACGTAACTGTTCGCCATTGGTGGCGAAGGTCATTTTCAGACCCTGATGATTATGCTGACCGCAGCCAAAACAATCGTGATCAATATTGGTTAACGGACGCCATTCATGCTGTGTCATAACAATCTTCTGCTGCAGAAAAAATCGACCTTAATCACTGTGCCGGGCCAGATCAACCCAACCTCAGCGACAAAGCTGTGCGACAGCGGCAATAATGCCGCCGCGCACACTGGCAACGCAGATCAACGCTTCAGCACCACCCGGTAACGCGGGCTGCCATTTTCCAGTCGGTCAATCGCTGCATTCACATCCGCCATCGGAAATACTTCCACCTTGGGTTCAATGCGGTGACGGGCGGAAAATTCCAGCATTTGCGCAATGACCGCCGGACTGCCCACCGGTGACGACGACACTGAGCGTTGGCCACCCATCAATGCCATGACGCTGATTTTCATCGGTTCCAGCACCGCACCGACCAGATGCAAACGGCCTTTCGGACGCAGCGTGCTGATATAACCACCCCAATCCAGTTCGACGTTGACGGTAGAAATAATCAGATCGAAATAACCGGCAGAGGCTTTTAACGCGGCTTTATCGCGGGAATCCAGCGTGCGGTGCGCGCCCAGCTCCAGCGCTTCGGTGCGCTTGGCTTCCGACGAGGTAAAGGCCGTGACTTCACAGCCCCATTTATTCAGGAACTGCACCGCCATATGGCCAAGACCACCAATACCAATCACGCCAACACGGGCGGTGGGTTTCAGGTCAAACTGCACAATGGGATTGAATACGGTAATACCGCCGCAGAATAACGGCCCGGCACTTTCACTGCTGACAGTATCCGGCAGTTTCACCACGCTGGCGGCTTGTGCGCGGACTTTATCGGCAAAGCCACCGTGGCGACCGACAATAGTCCCCTGAGCAGAGGAGCACAGGTTATGATCGCCTTCCATACAGGTGTTACATTCATTGCAGTAAGCGGAGTGCCAGCCTAAGCCCACGCGGTCACCGATGCTGAATTTATGCACGTGTTTACCCACTGCGCTGATGCGGCCTGCCACTTCATGGCCAGGCACAAAGGGATATTGAGTAATGCCCCATTCGTTGTTCAGCATGCTGAGGTCGCTGTGACAAATGCCGCAGTAATCCACCTCGATTTCCACATCATGATCACCCAGCGGGCCGGGATCGTACTCAAAGGGTTTTAATTCACCACCCGGTTCAAATGCGGCGTAGGCTTTAATCATGGCAAGGCTCCTGTATGAGGCAACAAGGGCTGAACATTAAGCGGCAGGCTGACTCAGGAGGCAAGCCGGCAAAAGGGGGCGATGCTGGAACAGTGTTTACTGTGGCAACAGTGCGGCCAGTTCGGTGGAGCTGGGGACTTTACCTTCCGCCACGATTTCACCATCAATTGCCAGCGCCGGCGTGCGCATAATACCGGCATCAATAATGGCGTTGGTGTCGGTCACTTTTTCCAGTTCATAGGCCACATTTTTTAACCGTGCGGCGGTTTCAGTATTGG
>JAEWQT010000233.1 GCA_023399105.1 Pseudomonadota bacterium
CCGCCAGAGCCTCCAGCTGTTCCAGCGTCAGCATCTGGCCGCTGTGAAACGGGCCACACTGGGTACGATGCAGACGGCTGACGTAAGCGCCACAGCCAATGGCCTGGCCAATGTCTTCCACCAGAGTGCGGATGTAGGTGCCTTTGGAGCAGCGTACGGACAAATCCAGCTCCTGCGGCCGCACATCCTGCAACAGCAGTTCATGAATGGTGATAACACGGCGTTTTTTATCGGCCACCGCCTGTATCTCGTCCGCACTCATGCCCTGACGGGCCAGTTCGTACAGCGGTTTGCCATCCAGTTTGAGGGCCGAAAACATCGGTGGCACCTGTTCCACCTCGCCACGGAAGCGGTCCAGCAAGGGTTCCAGTTGCTGGCGGTTCAGTTCTGGTACCGGCGCAGTTGCAACTACTTCGCCTTCGGCATCACCGGTGGAACGGATTTCCCCCAGTCGCGCGGTGGTATCGTAGGCTTTGTCGGCATCCAGCAGCAGTTGCGACAGCTTGGTGGCCTCGCCCAGGCAGATCGGCAACACACCGCTGGCCAACGGGTCCAGCGCACCGGTATGGCCGGCTTTCTGCGCGCCAAACAGATGCTTAACCCGCTGCAATACCTGATTAGACGATAACCCCAGCGGTTTGTTGATCACCACAATGCCACTGACGGCACGGCCTTTTTTTGTCCGTGCCATGCTTATGCCTGCGGCTCACCCGCCTCGTCATCAGGATGACGGGCCTTGTCTTCATCGCGCGCCTGCTTGATCAGGCTGGTCAGGTGCATACCGCGTTCGATGGTTTCATCGTAGTGAAAACGCAGGTGGGGGATGACGCGGGTACGCATAAATTTCGCCAGTTCCGTACGCAGGAAACCGGCCGCATCGTTAAGAATTTTCTCGGTCTGGCGACGAATGCTCTCATCGCTTTCGCCTTTAGCCCCCATCACGGTGAAATAAATATCGGCATACCCCAGGTCTTTAGCGACCTTAACGTAGTTGAGGGTGACCATGCCGAGGCGCGGATCTTTCATCTGAAACTGGATCATCTGCGCCAGATCCCGCTGCATCTGGTCACCCAGACGCGAGGTACGGCTGTATTCTTTTGGCATTGTTTGCTCCCGGGCCCTGGCCCTGTCGTGCAGAGACGGCAAAGCCCGGCAGAACCGGGCTTCGCTGTGCAGTTAACGGCTTACAGCGTACGTGCGATTTCGCGTACGTCGAAGACTTCAATCTGGTCGCCCGGGCGGACGTCCTGATAGTTCTTCACACCGATACCACATTCCATGCCCTGACGGACTTCGGCAACGTCATCTTTGTAGCGACGCAGGGATTCCAGCTCGCCTTCATAGATCACCACGTTGTCACGCAGTACACGGATTTTCTTGTTACGGTAGATTGTGCCGTCAACCACCATACAACCAGCAATCTGGCCGAATTTCGGTGAGTTGAACACATCACGCACTTCCGCCACACCGGTGATTTCTTCACGCAGCTCAGGCGCCAGCAGACCGGCCATGGCTTGCTTAACATCGTCGAGCAGGTCGTAAATCACGCTGTAGTAGCGCATGTCGACCCCGCTGTTTTCCACCAGTTTCTTGGCGGCGTTGTCGGCACGCACGTTGAAACCAAACACGACGGCACTGGCCGCAACCGCCAGGCTGACGTCAGTTTCGGTGATACCGCCCACGCCGGAGGCGATGACGTTCACTTTCACTTCTTCCGTGCCCAGTTTCTGCAGCGACGCCACAATGGCTTCCAGCGAACCACGTACGTCGGTTTTAACCACCACGTTGAGGTTGGCCACCTGACCATCGCCCATACCGGCAAACAGGGCGTCCAGCTTGGCCGCCTGCTGGCGCTGCTGAACCTGTTCACGCAGTTTGGTTTCACGGAATTCCGCCACTTCACGGGCTTTCTTCTCGCTCTCCACCACCATGAAGTTATCACCGGCGTCCGGAGTACCGTTCAGACCGAGGATTTCCACCGGAATCGACGGGCCGGCTTCGCCAACCTGTTCACCGTTTTCATCCAGCAGCGCACGGGCACGACCGTAGCAGGTACCAGCCAGTACGATATCGCCTTTTTTCAGCATACCGTTTTGCACCAGCAGGGTAGCCACCGGACCGCGGCCTTTATCCAGACGCGATTCCACCACCACACCCTGACCCGGGCCGGTGAAATGGGCTTTCAGCTCCAGAATTTCAGCCTGCAGCAGCACCGCTTCCAGCAGATCATCAATACCGGCACCGGTTTTGGCCGATACGCCGATAAAGGGTACCTGACCACCCCAGTCTTCCGGCACCACGTTGCGGGCAGCCAGTTCGTTCTTAACGCGATCAATATCGATGGTGTCTTTATCGATCTTGGTCATCGCCACCACAATCGGCACACCAGCAGACTGAGCGTGCTGAATGGCTTCAATGGTTTGCGGCATCACGCCGTCGTCGGCAGCAACCACCAGAATGACCACGTCAGTAGCCTGCGCACCACGGGCACGCATGGCGGTAAATGCAGCGTGACCGGGGGTATCCAGGAAGGACACCATGCCATGGCCGGTTTCCACATGGTACGCACCGATGTGCTGGGTAATACCACCGGCTTCGCCGGTTGCCACGCGGGTACGACGAATGTAATCGAGCAGCGAGGTTTTACCGTGATCAACGTGACCCATTACGGTCACCACCGGCGCACGCGGCTGTTCTTCGCCACTGTACGTGACGGCATCGGTAACATCCTGCTCCAGCTGGTTGTCAGCAATCAGTTTGGTGACTTTGTGACCCATTTCTTCCACCACCAGGGTGGCAGTATCCTGATCCAGAATCTGGTTGATGGTCGCCATCACGCCCATCTTCATCAGGGTTTTGATCACTTCACCGGCTTTTACCGCCATTTTTGCCGCCAGATCACCCACGGTGATGGCTTCCGGCAGTTCTACTTCGTAGATCACCGGAGCGGTCGGACGGGTAAAGGCGTGTTCATTAGCCTGGCCACGACCGCCACGACCCGGCTTGGCTTTGCCTTTGCCGGCACCGCTGCGACGCAAACGGCCGCCACGGTTATCGTCATCATCACGGAAACGGCTGTCTTCACGCTGATCAACGCGCTTCTTATCCACCGCCTTGTTGGCTTTTTTACGGCCTTCTTCCTGGCGGGCGGCAGCGGCTTCGGCTTCAGCACGTTTCTGCGCGGCATCTTCTTCCACGCTGACCGGTGCGGCTTTGGCTGCCGGTTTGGTGTTCGCCTTCGGACGCTCGTCTTCAGCACGGACAGCAACAACCTCTGCCACCGGCTCGGCAGCCGGTGTTTCTGGTGCGGCAACCGGTGCAGCAGCGGCTGCTGCAGCCTGTGCTTCTGCTTCCAGACGCGCAGCTTCTTCAGCAGCGGCTTTTTCCGCTTCCTGATCCAGCTCTTCACGTTTTACATAAGTACGCTTTTTACGCACTTCAATGGCCACGGCTTTTTTACCGCCCTGACCGGTTTTCAGCGTGGTGGTCACCTTACGCTTCAGTGTAATCTTGCTGGGTGTTGCAGCGGCGTCACCATGGCTTTTCTTCAGGTGCAGCAGCAGCGCTTGCTTCTGTTCATCCGAAACTTTCTGATCGGCCGAGGTCTGTGGCAACCCCGCATCTTTCATCTGGGCCAGCAGCCGCTCAGCGCTGGTCCCTACCACGTCGGCGAGTTCTTTAACCGTTACATCTGCCATACGTTTCTCCTATGCCGAGCCAATAATTAGACGTTGCCCTCAAACCAGGGCTTGCGCGCGGTCATAATCAGCTCCGCGGCTTTTTCTTCAGTCATATTTTCAATATCCAGCAGGTCGTCGATGGATTGCTCGGCAAGATCTTCCATCGTACAGATACCTTTACTGGCCAGAACCAGCGCCAGATGTTTATCCATACCTTCCATTGTCAGCAGGTCTTCAGCCGGTTCGGCTTCTTCCAGCTTTTCTTCGGAGGCAATTGCACGGGTCAGCAGCACGTCTTTGGCACGGTTACGCAGTTCGGTAACGATGTCTTCATCCAAACCGTCGATCGCCAGCATTTCGTCCAGCGGCACGTAGGCAATTTCTTCCAGGGTGGTAAAGCCTTCTTCCACCAGCAACGTCGCCAGGTCTTCTTCCACATCCAGTGCCTTGATGAAGCTGTCAATGTAACCAGAAGCTTCCTGGTTTTGTTTTTCAACGGCTTCATCTTCGGTCATGACGTTGATTTCCCAACCCGTCAGTTCGGACGCCAGACGGACGTTCTGACCACCACGACCAATGGCCTGCGCCAGGTTATCAGACGCTACTGCCACATCCATGGTGTTGGTTTCTTCATCCATAATAATCGACGCCACATCGGCCGGAGCCATGGCGTTGATCACCAGCTGCGCCGGGTTGTCATCCCACAGCACGATATCAATGCGCTCATTGCCACCCAGTTCGTTGGTAACCGCTTGCACGCGGGCGCCACGCATACCGACACAGGCGCCGACCGGATCAATACGCTTATCGTTGGTTTTTACGGCAATCTTGGCACGGGAACCCGGATCACGGGCGGCGCCTTTGATTTCGATAACTTCTTCGGCAATTTCCGGCACTTCAATACGGAACAGCTCAATCAGCATTTCCGGACAGGTACGGCTAAGCATTAATTGCGGACCACGGTTTTCCGGACGTACAGAATGCAGAATCGCGCGCACCCGCTCGCTCATGCGGAAAATTTCCCGGCCGATCAGCTGATCTTTCGGTAGCAGACCTTCGGCGTTGTTACCCAGATCTACAATCACGTTATCGCGGGTTACTTTTTTAACGGTACCGTTAATCAGTTCGCCAACGCGGTGCTGATATTGCTCAACGATTTGTGCGCGCTCCGCTTCACGGACTTTCTGCACAATAATCTGCTTGGCAGCCTGGGCAGCAATACGACCGAAATCCGGGTTTTCCACCTCGATTTCGTACACATCACCCGGCTGTAATTTTTCATCAATTTCATGGGCTTCCTGCAGGGTCAGTTCGTCGCCCAGACCAGGCACCACATCATTGCTGACCACCAGCCAGCTACGGTAGGTTTTGTAATCACCGGTTTTACGATCGATGTCCACACGAATAGTGGCTTCTTCATCTTCGTAGCGCTTCTTGGCGGCTGCGGCCAGGGCTGACTCAATAGCTTCAAAAATAATTTCTTTTGAAACGCCCTTTTCGTTAGAAACCGCTTCTGCGACCAGGAGAATTTCTTTGCTCATCTTCTAGCCTCGCTCTGCATTAGTCCTTGAATTGTGGAACAACATGGGCTTTTTCAATCAGTTCAACGGGTAACAGGTATTCATGCTCGTCGACAACCAGCACGATGTCCTCCTGTTCCACACCAATTAATTGGCCCTTGAATTTGCGCCGTCCTTCAAACGGCATACGCAGACGCAGCTCGATAATGTGGTTGGCGTACTGCTGATATTGTTCAATGGTGAACAACGGTCGATCCATGCCGGGAGACGAAACTTCCAGCGTATATTCCTGAGTGATCGGGTCCTCAACATCCAGCACCGCACTGAGCTGGCGGCTGACTGCAGCACAATCATCAACGTTAATGCCATTAGCATGGTCGATAAAAACGCGCAGCATGGACTGACGACCCAGGGCAATAAACTCGAGGCCCCAGAACACGAATCCCATGGATTCGACCACCGGGCGCAGCAGATCGGTTAATTGCGTTTCTTTAGCCAAGTATTTTACCCTCACCACAAACAAAAACTGGGCAACATTGTGCCCAGTCCGCTACTGCCTGACGCAGACCGGAATCTGCCAGCAGACAGATTCCTGTAACACCCCGGCAAGCCAGCGTGATTGCAGAAAAACAACTACTAAAAAGCCCCTGACTGGAGGGGCTTTTTAGTAGTGCTCTCTGAAAAGCACGCGCATTATAGGCCCTCAGAACAAAAAAAGCGAACCATGTTCGCTTTTTGCTCCCAGAGGAGTTGGTGCGGATGGCGAGACTCGAACTCGCACGAGCTAGGCTCACCACCCCCTCAAGATGGCGTGTCTACCAATTTCACCACATCCGCACTCAGCGCACCGGTATTGTTACTGAGGGGCTTTTTCCAGTACCGGTTCGTCGCCTACTGAGGCATCCAGTTCAGGAGCATCAGAAGACGGCGCGTATTCTTCCACAACAGGGGCTTCCTGCTCAAGCATTTTAATGACTTCTTCGCTGGGCAGACCCACATCGGCTGCGCCGGTCGCGCGCTGCTTGGCGTACACCGCCAGCGCCAGGCTGGTCAGGAAAAATGCGGTAGCCAGAATCGCAGTGCTGCGGCTGAGAAAATTACCAGAACCACTGCTGCCGAATACGGTTTGCGATGCACCGCTGCCAAAGGAGGCACCGGCATCAGCACCTTTACCCTGCTGAATCATAACGAATCCGATAATGCCCAGGGCAATCAGAATGTGCACAACAATAATAATGGATTCCATAACTATCCTTTTACGCCTGACAAATGGCTGAAAATTCAGTGGCATCGAGGGAAGCTCCTCCGACTAAACCACCATCAATATCGGGCTGCGCAAATAATTCCGCAGCGTTGGCTGCTTTTACACTGCCGCCGTATAAAATTCTTGTCGCTGCTGCGACCGCAGGGTCTTTTTCCTGCAACAAACCACGGATAAACGCATGCATGGCCTGCGCCTGTTCCGGGGTGGCGGTTTCACCGGTGCCAATGGCCCAGACCGGCTCGTACGCCAGCACGATATTACGCCAGTCGTAACTGCTTAATTCGCGCAATAACAATTCGAGCTGCTGCGCCACCACAGCCTGCTCACGACCTGACTGACGTTCGGCCAGAGTTTCACCCACACAGACGACCGCGGTTACGTCATTAGCAAGCAACTGCCGGGTTTTCTCCAGCACCTGCGCATCGGTTTCACCGTACAGCGAGCGGCGCTCAGAGTGTCCGACCAGCGCCAGACGACAACCAACATCCGCCAGCATGCCGGCCGACACTTCACCGGTAAACGCACCACTTTCTTCACTGGCGACATTCTGGGCGCCAACACGCAAACCGGTACCGGCAACCGCAGCAACAGCCTGAGTCAGATACGGGAAAGGCGGAAACACGGCAACATCGCAGGAAAACTCTTCCGCGCATAACGCCGCCAACAGAGCGTTCGTCTGCGCCACGGAGGCATTCATTTTCCAGTTTCCGGCAACCAACAAGCGTCGCATGAGCAGTCCTGTATTTCAAAGGACGCAGATACTAGCGAAGATGACTGCCGGAAACAAGCAACGGCGCCGGTCTCAGCGCAGCGCCACTTCGACCACTGCCGCCAGCTCAGTGGCCAGTTGCTGCACCAGTGCCGGATCTTCACCTTCGACCATCACCCGCACCACCGGCTCAGTACCGGAAGGCCGCAGCAACACACGACCACGACCCGCCAGACGGGTTTCAGTCGCCGCCACCGCCGCCGTAATTTCCGGCAGACTCATAACATCGGCCTGACGGCTGCGTTTTACGTTGATCATCACCTGCGGCATTTTCACCATGCGCTGCTGCCAGGTATGCAGATTGGTAGCAGTTTCGGCCAGCGCCTGCAGCACCTGCAGTGCCGCGACAATACCATCGCCGGTGGTATTGGCGTCCAGGCACAGCAAGTGACCAGACGACTCACCACCATAACGCCAGCCATGTTCACTGAGCAGCTGCATCACATAGCGGTCACCCACTTTGGCGCGAACAAAATCAATACCCAGCGCCTTCAGGCCCAGTTCCAGCCCCAGGTTACTCATCAGGGTGCCAACCACACCACCCGGCAACCGTCCCTGCATGCGCGCATGGCTGGCAATAATAAAGAGTAACTGGTCACCATCGACCAGCTCACCGGTATGGTCGACCATCATGACGCGGTCACCATCGCCATCAAAGGCGATACCCAGGTCCGCTTTTTCGGTCAGTACGCGCTGGCGCAAGGCTTCCGGCTCGGTAGAGCCGACGCCGTCATTAATGTTCAGACCATCCGGTTCAATGCCCATACTGATGACTTTGGCGCCCAGCTCGCTGAACACCGCCGGGGCGATCTGGTAGGTAGCGCCATGAGCACAATCCAGCACAATGGTCAGCCCGCGCAGATTAAGGGAATTGGTGGTGCCTTTGCAGAATTCGATGTAGCGACCGGCGGCATCATTAATGCGCTTGGCTTTACCCAGTTGTGCCGAATCGACACAGGTCATGGGCTGGTCCAGCCAGGATTCAATAGCCAGCTCGGTTTCATCAGGCAGCTTTTCCCCGGCAGCAGAGAAAAATTTGATGCCATTATCGTAATAAGGATTGTGCGAGGCGCTGATCACAATACCGGCCTGGGCGCGGAAGGTGCGGGTCAGATAAGCAATACCCGGGGTCGGAATCGGCCCCAGCAAACCGACATCAACACCGGCTGCCGACAAACCGGCTTCCAGCGCTGACTCAAACATATAGCCGGAAATACGCGTGTCTTTGCCGATCAGAATGCGGCTTTTGCCCTGCTGAGCAAACACTTTGCCGGCCGCCCAGCCCAGTTTCATAACAAATTCCGGCGTAATCGGGGCTTCACCCACCCGACCACGGACACCATCGGTGCCAAAATATTTTCTAGACATAACCTTCCTTAAGCGTCGCACGCAGCACTTGCATAGCCTGTGCGGTTTCCTGCACATCGTGCACACGGATAATACGGGCGCCCTTCATGGCGCAGATAACGGCCCCGCTGACACTGCCCTGCAATCGCTCAGCAGCAACAGCCTGCCCGGTAGCCGCGCCAATCATACGCTTGCGCGACAACCCCGTCAGCAGTGGTAATTCTAATTGCTGCAGATACTCCAGCCGGTTCAGCAGCCGGTAATTGTGCTGATCGTTCTTGCCAAAGCCGAAGCCCGGGTCAATCAGCAGTCGTTCACGGGCAATGCCGGCCTGCTCGCAGCGCAGAATACTGTCTTGCAGTTGCTGCAGCACCGCTTCTTCAATGGGCACATCATAATGCGGCGCGTCCTGCATGATCTGCGGCTCACCGTTCATGTGCATCAGACACACCGGTAAACCGGTTGCCGCCGCCGCAGCAAGCGCTCCAGGCCGGGTTAACGAACGCACATCATTGAGTAAATGGGCACCGGCACCGGCACCGGCGGTCATCACGGCCGGACTGCTGGTATCAATGGAAATACAGACATCCAGCCGTGCCGCAATGGCCTCCACCACCGGCACTACCCGTTCCAGCTCTTCCTGCTCGCCCACCTGGACAGCCCCCGGACGGGTCGATTCACCGCCGATATCGATCAGCTCGGCCCCATCCTGCAGCATCTGTTCCGCATGGCGCAGCGCGGCATCCAGTGCATGAAAGCGCCCGCCATCAGAAAACGAATCAGGGGTGACATTCAGAATGCCCATCACCCGCGGCAAGCTCAGGTCCAGCTCACGCGAACCACAACGAAGTATCATAACGAGGTTCCTTAATGCAAAAAGGCGGCTGACGCCGCCTTTTGTTCTATCAATTTTTCTATCGGTTAACAGAGGCAGCGAGCACTCACTGCTTCTCACCAGCCGGATGTCCATCTGCATCGGCATCAGGATCACGGGCCATATCCTGGCTCGCCTCTTCGCCCGCCGGCGCCGCCGGACCGGACGCATCATGGTCCCCCCAGGCCTTGGGCGGCCGCGGGGTTTTGCCGTTCATAATGTCATCGATCTGATCGGCGTCGATGGTTTCATATTCCATCAGTGCGTCTTTCATCAGCTCCAGCTTGTCGCGGTTTTCTTCCAGAATGCGGTAAGCACGCTGATAACAACGATCGAGCAGATCTTTCACTTCGGAATCAATCAGGCGTGCGGTCTCATCGGACAGGTGCGCCATCTGATGACCACCAGCCGAACCCAGATAGCCATTCTGTTCTTCTTCGGTGTACAACTGCGCGCCCAGTTTATCGGACAAACCCCACTTGGTGACGTAGTTGCGCGCGTATTTGGTGGCCCGCTCAATATCGTTGGACGCACCGGTGGTAACACCGTCTTTACCCAGGGTGATTTCCTCAGCAATGCGTCCACCGTACAGCGAGCAGATATTGCTTTCGATACCCCGCTTGCTGATGGAATGACGGTCTTCTTCCGGCAGGAACATGGTGACACCCAACGCCCGGCCACGCGGAATAATGGACACCTTGTACACCGGATCATGTTCTGGCATCAGACGGCCAACAATGGCGTGACCGGCTTCATGGTAAGCGGTATTGGTTTTCTCTTTCTCCGACATCACCATGGTTTTGCGCTCGGCGCCCATCATGATTTTGTCTTTGGCTTTTTCAAACTCTTCCATGGTGACCAGGTTGCGGTTAGCACGGGCAGCAAACAGAGCCGCTTCGTTTACCAGGTTGGCCAGATCGGCACCAGAGAAGCCCGGAGTACCGCGGGCAATCAGGGACGCATTCACGTCTTTGGCCACCGGTACTTTGCGCATGTGCACGTTCAGAATCTGTTCACGGCCACGGATGTCCGGCAAACCCACCACCACCTGGCGGTCAAAACGACCGGGGCGCAACAGTGCCGGGTCGAGCACGTCCGGACGGTTAGTGGCGGCAATCACGATAATGCCGTCGTTCACTTCAAAGCCGTCCATTTCCACCAGCAGCTGGTTCAGGGTCTGTTCGCGTTCGTCGTTACCGCCGCCAATGCCGACACCACGGGAACGACCGACGGCATCGATTTCGTCGATAAAGATAATACAGGGCGCTTGTTTCTTGGCCTGCTCGAACATGTCGCGCACCCGCGATGCACCGACACCCACAAACATTTCCACAAAGTCAGAACCGGAAATCGAAAAGAACGGCACCCGCGCTTCACCGGCAATGGCCTTGGCCAGCAAGGTTTTACCGGTACCCGGCTGGCCGACCATCAGCACACCGCGGGGAATTTTACCGCCCAGGCGCTGGTATTTACCCGGATCGCGCAGAAATTCGACCAGTTCTTTTACGTCTTCTTTGGCTTCGTCACAGCCGGCCACATCTTCAAAAGTGGTTTTGATCTGATCTTCACTCAGCAGTTTGGCCTTGCTCTTACCAAAGGCCATCGGGCCGCCTTTACCGCCGCCACCGCCCTGCATCTGGCGCATAAACAGCATAAACACCGCAATGATAATCAGGATCGGCAATGAGGCCAGCAACAGTTGGGTAAAGAAGCCCTGCTTCTCGGGTTTCTCACCGACGATCTGCACATTGTTATTCAGCAAGGTGTCGATCAGTTTGTCGTCGTATACCGGCAGTACGGTTTCAAATGAACCGCCGCCAGTGCTGATACCGGAAATGGTCTGACCGGAAATGGTGACTTTCTCTACCTGACCGTTGCCGACCGCAGTGATGAACTCCGAATACGACAGCGTGGTGCCACGGCTGACATTCTGGAAGTTATTGAACACCATCATCAGAACAGCGGCGATCACTGCCCACAACAGGAAATTTTTTGCCATATCCGGCACCACCTCATTTGTCCGAATGGCCGCTTATCCGGCCATTCATTTCTGCCGCTAGCTTAACAAGCCAGACTAAGCACGGAAACCTTTACCAACGACGTAGACCTCGCGCGAACGCGGGCGTGACGCCTTCGGCTTACGAATCATTACCTTACTGAACGATTCCCTGACGTCTTTCACATACTGGTCAAAGCCATCGCCCTGAAACACTTTGGCCACAAACTGACCATTCGGTTTCAAAACCTGACGCGCCATATCCAGCGCCAGCTCGACCAGATACATGGAACCAGGCTGGTCAATCGACGCCATGCCACTCATGTTGGGGGCCATGTCAGAAATTACAAGGTCCACCGGGCGGCCACCCACGGCTGCCATAATCTGATCGAACACCGATTGTTCGGTAAAATCGCCCTGAATGAAATCGACATCCGCTATCGGATCCATAGGCAGAATATCGGACGCAATAATGACGCCATTACCGTTCAGCTTACGCCCCACCACCTGTGACCAGCCGCCCGGGGCGGCGCCAAGATCCAGAATCACCATGCCGGGCTTGATCAGCTGGTCTTTTTCGTCCAGCTCAATCAGCTTATAAC
>JAEWQT010000349.1 GCA_023399105.1 Pseudomonadota bacterium
GTCATGGCGGTAGCTGATCCCGGATACGGTGCGCAGGGTATCGTTCCAGATAACGGTGTCCTGCCATTCGATATCAAAACGCTGATCGACGATATCGGTGGTGGCGATGC
This sequence comes from Pseudomonadota bacterium, assembly GCA_023399105.1. Taxonomy (GTDB): domain Bacteria; phylum Pseudomonadota; class Gammaproteobacteria; order Pseudomonadales; family Oceanobacteraceae; genus Venatoribacter. Next base: position 111 of record JAEWQT010000349.1, read on the forward strand.
CGCAGGTTGTTTCACCAATATTGGCGTTAAGGATAATCTGATTGTAAAGAGCCTGCTCTTCAGGTTTGGTAAGAATACCGGCGACTTCGACAGGATTGATAATCTGCTCTTCCACCAATTGGATTGTGCCCAAGGGGTTTAACCGGTACAGCTCAAACAATGCCGGATCCAGCAGCACGGTACTAACACATTCATACTGATTGCGCTGACTCTTTTCCCGTTGCCAGTACACCTGTAACTGAGACTGGTGTTGCGCGGAAAAATCAAACTGCAGATTGCTTTGCACAAAGCCCGAATCCGAACCCCGATCCTGCCAGTTGGACGGGTCTTTGGTGCCGATATCAACGTTGCTGTTATTCAGTGCCGCCCGCAGCTGCCAATGCAGGGTATCGGTCAGTGACGTCTGATACACCGCAGACACAAACTTCTGACGGTTATCGTCATCCCACAGATCGTCGCCGTTGTTAGCAAATTCGCCGTCAAAGCCATCATCGGCGTAATACGCACCGGTCAGACGGTAACTGCCCTTGCTGGTCATGGCGGAATGGCTGATCAGGCCATCCTGCACACTCTGATTACCCCCGCGATAACGCAGACGGGTACCCAGGGTATCTTCCGGCGCCTTGCTGATGATATTGATCACCGCCATAAAAGCATTGGCACCGTAGGTGGCAGAACTGGGGCCACGGGTAATTTCAATACGCTGAATATCTTCCAGAGCGATGGGAATATCATCCCAGCTCACCTGCGCAATAGCAGATTTGTACACCGCACGGCCATCCACCTGCACCTGCATGCGACGCATAAAATTCTGCACCGAACCGTGGTACACCACCGTGTCAGAGTTTTCCCCCTGGCTGTGGCCCAGCACCATCCCCGGCACAAAGCGCAGCAACTCAGGGATGGTACGGGCACCCCAGCTGCGAATCTGCTCGGCTTCAATCACCGTCACACTGGCCGGCACTTCGGCACGCGGCTGATTCAGGCGGGTGGTGGTCAGCACCACCGGGATAGCGTCTCCCTGAATCAAAAAATCATCCGGCACATCCTGAGCACAGACAGTACCTGCCAACACGGGCAAGGTAAAAGCCAGTAAACTACGGCGCATGGTTATTGCTTCTTCACAGAATAGAAAGTGCGCAAAGTCTAGGGGCAGCGGCGCAGGCCGACAACCGCTTTATACTTATGGCAGACTGACAGCGTCGCCACACACCGCTATAATCGCCGCCGATTCTGTTCTATTACCCACTCACTCAGGAAATTCCGATGAGCTACAACTCCATTCCGGCCGGTAAAGACCTGCCCAACGATTTCTACGTTGCCATTGAAATCCCGGCCAACCACGCGCCGATCAAGTATGAAATCGACAAAGAAATGGACTGCCTGCTGGTTGACCGTTTTATGGCCACGCCGATGTTCTACCCGGCCAACTACGGCTACATTCCGCACACTCTGGCCGACGACGGTGACCCGCTGGACGTGCTGGTGATCACTCCGTACCCGGTGCAGCCAGGTTCTGTGATCCGCGCCCGCGCTGTTGGCGTGCTGCACATGGAAGACGAAGCCGGTGGCGACGCCAAACTGCTGGCCGTACCCCACCAGAAGCTGACTCAGCTGTACAACGATGTTAACGACATCAATGATGTACCGGAACTGCTGCGCGAGCAGATCAAACACTTCTTCGAGAACTACAAAGACCTCGAAAAAGGCAAGTGGGTAAAAGTTCAGGGTTGGGGCAACGCCGAAGAAGCGCGTGACCTGATCGTGAAAGCCGCGGCCGCTGCTAAATAAGCAGCCTGACGCGCCCATAAAAAACGGGAGCCTGGCTCCCGTTTTTTGTGCCCGCTGTTCAGCCCCTCAGGGCTGCAACCTGGCTTTCAGTTCGGCCAGTTCGGCTTCCGCGCGCAACGCCCGCTGTTCCAGCTCCACTTGCGCCGTTACATCTTTCTGAATACCGATGTAGTAAGTCAGCTGATCGTCTTCGTTATAAATGGGCGAAATGCTCAGCTCATTCCAGAACAGGCTGCCATCCTTACGATAGTTACGCAGAATCACCCGCGAGCTGTTGCCCTTACTGATGGCACCACGGATATTGGTCAGACCGGCCTGATCGCGGTCGCCGGCCTGCAGAAAGCGGCAATCCTGATACAGAATTTCATCGGCACTGTAGCCGGTTAAACGCTCGAAGGCTTTATTAACGTAAATAAGGATATTGTCGTCGCCTTCCTGTTCGGAAATGACGATGCCATCGTTGGACGCATCCACGGCTTTTTTCAGCAGTTCAAGGCTGATCGGCCCCTGTTCATCGTACAGGTCTGTGACCATTGTCTTATCTCCGTAAAAGTCCGCTCACGGTAAGTTCGTGACCCTCACCGGTCAAGGGGATGACCGGAATTTGTTGCCGATTCTGACGCTTTTTTTACTTTATGTATAACTGCTTATAGAATCCGGACAACTTTGTATAACGAATGGCCCTAGCGCTGTCATGTCACATTCAGACTCCGATACCCAGATGGCGTACTACCCGATCCGCGTGGTCTCTGCCGAGACCGGTGTTAACGCCATTACGCTGCGGGCCTGGGAACGCCGTTACGGCTTGATTACCCCGAAACGCACCGCCAAGGGCCACCGGCTCTACACCGAGCAGGATATTCTGTTAATCCGTAAAGTGGTGGCCCTGCTCAATCGCGGCATTCCCATCTCGCAGGCACAGGCCATGCTGGCCAACGGCGAAGAACTGCCCGACGTGCCGGTCAGCAGCCGCGGCAAGCCCTCGCAATGGCAACATTACCGTGAACAACTGCATCAGGCTGTACAGGATTTCAACAATCCAGAGCTGACAGCGCTGTTTCAGGAAGTCAGCCAGTTTTTTCCGTTAGAAGCTGCGCTGCGTTTTCTGTTTTTACCTCAGTACCGCCACCTGCAGGATAACGTCACCCAGACCCTGGGCATGGCGCGGCTGCGTTTTTACGCCGCCTTTCTGCAGGCCCGCTTAGCCTGGCGTCTGGGGGAACCCGCCGAGGGCAGCGATGACAACCGGCCGGTTATTCTGCTGGTGAACTGCACCTGGGAAGACGATATCCAACAACTGCTGCTCGGCATTCTGCTGCAACAACTGGGGCTGCAACCCATGTGGTTCAGCGGCCTGTTAACGCCGCAACAAATCGGTGAACTGCTGCAAACCCGCCGGTGGCAGGCCGCCCTGGTACAACTGGGCAAAAACCCCACCGAAATGCAGCTTGGCCAGCTGCAGCGCCTGACTCAGGAACAAAGCCTGCCACTGTTTGTTTACGGTCAGCCGGCGCGTTTGCAGGGGACGTTATTGCAACACGGCCTGATCAACCTCACTGACGATCTGCACGACGCAGCGTTAACCATCCGCGATATGCTGCTGAGCCTGGAAGAATGAGCGCCAACCGCTATGAAATGCTGCTGCGTCACCCGCAGCTGCTTGATCAACACACTTTAGTTCTGGGCGCCGAAGCCGATTTACCGGCCGGCTGGACGGCGCTGCTGCGCAGTTCCGGCGCCCGCCTGCTGAGCTGGGACTGGCCAACGGTGCAACAGCACCAGCCATTAACGGAACCGCAGGTGCGCTTTTCCTTGCCGGAAAGCCGCGATCTGGACGGTGTAAAGCGGGTCATTCTGCTGTGGCCGAAAGCCAAACCCCAGGCGTTGGCGCTGTTGCAGCTGGCCGCCACCGAAGCACGCGAATGCTGGGTGGTGGGTGCCAACGACGCCGGCGGCAAAAGCATCGGCAAGGCCGTTGCCGGCCTGTGCGAGCAGGTCGAAAAAATTGATTCCGCCCGCCATTGCGTGCTCTGGCAGCTGCACTTACAACCGCAGGCGCCGCTGAACTGGCTGAAAACCGCGCAATCCTTCCGTTTCGGTGACCAGGCCTACCTCACCCTGCCCGGCGTTTTCAGCCACGGCAAACTGGATACCGGCACCGCCGTGCTGCTGGAACATCTGCCGGCGCCGGCTTATGGCAAGCTGCTTGATTTAGGTTGTGGCTCCGGTGTGATCGGTCTGAGCATGAAAGCACGCCAACCGGCGCTGCAGGTGACCCTGGCCGATATCGACGCCTTTGCCCTGCACAGCACCCGGCTGAACAGCGCCCGGCTGGGGCTGAATACTGAGGTGATTGCCAGCGATGGTCTGGCTCAGATTAACGGCCGCTTCGATTACATATTCAGCAATCCGCCCTTTCATCAGGGTAAAGAAACGGATTACGCCTTTGCCCGCCAGCTGTTTGCCAGTGCCGGCCCGCATTTAACCCGTGATGGCCAGCTGTGGCTGGTGGCCAATGCCCACTTGCCGTATGAAGACTGGGCCGCTGAGTATTTCAGTGAGGTGCAGTTGATGGCGAAGCAACAAGGATTCAAGTTGCTGTGTCTGACCGGCCCGCGTTGATCCCGCTGCTGGCACTGGCGCTGACGCTGGGGCCGATCACCGCCCATGCCATGCCCCAGACCCAGGGCGACCGCGCCTACCCGCAAGAGGTGTACGCCGCGTCGGACTATCAGGTGTATAACCCGCAAACCCTGTTTGACCTGCTGCAGCGCCTGCCCGGCGTTACCCTGGGTATGCAGGCCGATGGGCTGGAAGAAATTCAGTTGCACGGCGTCGATACCCGCTACCTCAGCCTGCTGATCAACGGCCTGCCGGTCACCGGCACCGGCCTCAACAGCAGCCTGCTGACCCGGCAGATTCCCGCCAGCCTGGTGCAGCGCATTGAAATCGACCGCAGTGGCCGCGCCGATCTGTACATTGGTGGCGGCGGTGGCGGCACCATCAATGTGATTCTGGCCGATGCGTATTCCAACGGAGGGCTGCAGCTCAGTCTGGGCGGCCCGCGACTGAGTAACCGTGAAAGTGCCGCGCTTAACTGGCTGAACGAACAGGGCGACCAGGCCCTGCGCATAGCCGGCGAACACCGGCTGGAACGGCGCCACTGGCGTGGCAGCGGTGCCGATGGCAGCAGCCAGGGAAATTTCCATCAGTACTTCCGCGAACAGCAGGAGACCCTGCTGCTGAACTACGCCGGTTTATTCAATGACCGCCATCCGCTGCAACTGTACGCACTGCAGACGAATGCTGACGAAACAAGCCAGCGGCAGGGCTTTTATCCCCTCAACGCCCTGTACACCAGCACGGCCGGCAACAGCATTGATCAGCAACAAAGCCTTGAACGCCGCAGTCAGCGCGTCGGTGGAGACATGCAGCTGAACTGGGAACAATGGCACCTGTCGCTGTTTTTTCTGCACGAACGCTTCCGTCAACAGCAGACTCTGCGCTTGTTGCAGCCCGCCTCTCTTAATCAGCAACAGCAACTGGACGATCAGCGCTTTCACGCCGGCTGGCAGCTGCGTGAAACCCGCGCCGAACACCAGTGGAGCACCGGCCTGAGCCTGCAATACCTGCAACGTCAGAGTGACAGTCGCAGCGATGGCGGTGGCATCGCCAGCAGCAACAACGAACGCAGCCACCTGCCCTACAACTATCAATACGATGAATACCGCCTGAGCTATTTCCTGCTCGACCGCTGGCACCTGTCGGCCAATACGCGGCTAGAAGCCGGCTTTCAGGTGGATACCTACGAACTGCAGCACGATGACCGCAGTGGCAGTGGCCGTTCAGAAGTGCTCAGCGACACCCACTGGCTGCCGTCTTTCCACTGGCTGCATGACCTGAGCGGCCGTAACCGCATCCGCCTGAGCATCAGCCAAAGCACCCGTCAGCCGGAAATTGCCGACCGTATTCCCTACGAATACCGGCAGGATGAACGGGTCTGGCGCGGTAATGACGACCTGCAGGCCGAAGTGGTCAGCAGCTTTGACCTGAGTTACGAACACAACCCACGGCTGCGCAGCAGCAGCCGCAATGACCACAACAGCGGCTATCAGATCCGCCTGTTCCAGCGCATGATCCGCGATGCCATTGTGCTGCAGGCCAGCCGCGAAACCAGCAGCAGCGGCCAGGTGACGGTGTTTCAGCCGGTTAATACCGAAGACAGCGCCCGGGTGTATGGGCTGGAACTGGAAAGCGGCCTGCATCTGCCGCAACAGGGACTGGAACTGGAATTCGGCGCGGCGTTTTACCATTCCGAAATCCGCACCGATGAAGACTTACCCGGCCGCGAACGCCTGCCCGGGCAGCCGGAATATTTACTGCGGCTGGGGGCCAGCTGGCAGCAAAAGGAGTGGCAACATGGGTTGTTATGGCGTTTGCAGGGCGATACGGAACAATTTCTGCGCGACACCCAGGGCAATCTTCAGCTGCAGACACGCTCATCGCTGCAGCAGCTGGATCTGTACACGCGCCGGCACTGGCAGCACTGGCAAGCCGGCCTGAACCTGAGTCTGAACCCGTCACCGGCGGTGCGCTGGGAACAGGATCAGCGCTATCTGCAACTGGAAGAACGCTGGTACTTACGCGTTAACCTCAGCAGCCAGCTCTGAGCGCGGCGTCCGCACCAGCATGACCGCCAGCAACAGCAGCAGCGGCAAAGCACTCAGCAGCAGGCCATGCCAGCCGAACAGCAACACCACGGCGCCAGACGCCAGGGCGGCAAAAGCCTGTGCGCCGAACACCAGAAAATCGTTCACACCCTGTACCCGGCTGGCTTCTTCCGGCCGGTGGAACTGACCCAGCAAGGCGGTACCGGCGACAAACAACAGGTTCCAGGCCAGCCCCAGCAACACCAAACCGGCCCAGTAATGCACAAAGGTCTGATCCCACCAGGCCACCAGCACACAGACCAGCATCAGCACCAGGCCCAGCGCGATCATCCACCAGCCACCAAAGCGCCGGATCAGGCGACCACTGATTAATGACGGCAGGAACATAGCGACGATGTGCGACTGAATCACCCAGCGCGCCTCATCCAGGCTGTAACCCATACCCTGCGTCATGCTTAATGGGGTGGCGGTCATAATGTAGGCCATTACGCCGTAACCACAGGCACCGGCCGCCATCGCCAGCAGCAGTCCGCGCTGCTGCAGCAATTCCGGCCACGAGCGACCGCTGGCTTGCCGTTGCACCACCGTCGCTGCCGAGGCGGGCATGGTGCGCCACAGCACCAGCCCGGCCAGGGCGAACAAGCCGGATAATCCGATAAAACTGGCGGCAAAGCCCAGCTGCGGAAACCATTGCGCCAGCCGTGTCAGCTCTGGCCCCAGAAACGCCGACACCAGCCCCGCCAGTAACAGCTGCGAGGCCACCACCGGTGCCTGCGCTGCCGGCACCGCCGCCATGGCGGCAAAGCGGAACTGCTGCACCACCGCCGCCACCGCCCCAAACGACAACGCACTGGCCACAAACAGCCAGAACTGCCCGGCGCTGAACGCCAGCGCCGCGCCCAGCGCACTGACGGCGCCCAGCAGCATGCCCAACAGGAATAAGGTTTTGCGGCCCAGCCGGGCGGACAAACGCGCGGCGGGCAACGCCGCCAATGCAGTACCGGACACCATGGCGGCGACCGGTAAGGTGGCAAAACGGGGATCGGGGTGGAGTTGCGCGCCGATAAGGCCACCGGCGAACACCATTAACGGCGCCGCACTCAGGGCCAGCGCCTGCGCCAGCATTAATCCACGGATCAAAACCGGCACAGAACAGTCCTTACGGCATATTGCGGGAGTAGAAGATTTCCAGCATTTCTTTGCGCAGCTTGGCTTCCACAGCGGCGCGTTCAGCCTCGTCCATGGTTTTTACGCCTTCACCGAACAGGTAGTTATCCAGCTCAAAATCCTTCAGCAGCATTTTGGTGTGGAAGGTATTTTCCTGATACACGTTCACGTCAATCATCTGATAGGCGTTACGGGTATCGTCACTCAGGTAGTTCTGAATGGAATTGATTTTGTGGTCGATGTAATGCTTCACACCATCCACGTCACGGGTAAAACCGCGCACCCGGTAATCCACCGTGACGATGTCAGAATCAAAGCTGTGAATCAGGTAATTCAGTGCTTTCAGCGGTGAAATCAGGCCGCAGGTCGACACATCAATGTCGGCACGAAACGTAGAAATGCCACCGTGCGGATGGCTTTCCGGATAGGTGTGTACGGTAACATGGCTTTTATCCAGATGCGCCACCACGGTATCGCGCAGCGGACCGGGTTTTTCCTGCATCAGATCTTCACTGGGCGGCACTTCGTGCTCGGCCACCAGAATGGTGACGCTGGCGCCCTGCGGATCATAGTCCTGGCGGGCCACATTCAGAATGTTGGCGCCAATAATATCCACCACATCGGTCAGGATTTTGGTCAGACGATCAGCGTTATACAGCTCATCGATGTACTCAATGTATTCCTGCCGTTCTTTATCTGTATTGGTGTAACAGATGTCGTAAATATTAAAACTCAGGGTTTTGGTCAGATTGTTAAAGCCATGCAGCCGCAACTTGTTATTCAATAGCCTATCCTCACCTTAGCGGAGCGCCTGCTCCGGCTTATTCAAACTCGGTTACTGTGAAACTGTGGGTAATCTCCACCCCGCCCTGCTCCAGCATAATCGACGCCGAACAGTATTTTTCGGCGGATAATTTCACCGCCCGCTCCACCGCAGCTTCCTTCAGGTTGCGCCCGGTCACCCGGAAATGCACATGGATTTTGGTAAACACACTGGGCACCGCATCGGCGCGCTCGGCTTCAATGTCGGCCACACAATCCTGCACATCCAGACGCTGCTTACGCAGAATGCTCATGACATCGAAGCTGGTGCAGCCACCAAGGCCCAGCAGCAGCATTTCCATCGGACGAATGCCCATATTGCGCCCACCATGGTCGGCGGGGCCGTCCATGACCACCGCATGGCCACTGCCGGACTCGCCCAGAAACATGGCGTTATCGACCCACTTTACTGTCGCTTTCATGGTTGCTTGTGCCTCCGGCGCCTTAAAAGCCGCGAAGATTACCACAGCGGGACGGGTGGCGTGAATTCAACCACGTCCAAAATTGTCTATTAGCGCCGGCATAAACTATGCTTGCACAGCGGTTCACCTGAACGGTCGAATCGGTAATAATCACCGCGTTATCAGCACCGGATGCCCAATTATGAGCTTGCCCCGCTTACCATCCAAACATCAGCACCTGGACGACTTCCTGTCCCACTGTCACCGTCGCCGCTATCCGGCCCGGTCGACTCTGATCTATGCCGGTGAGGAAAGCGATACCCTCTACTACCTGATCAAAGGGTCGGTGTCCGTCATTATTGAAGACGAAGACGGCCGTGAAATGATCATGGCGTATCTGAACGATGGCGACTTTTTTGGCGAAATGGGTCTGTTTGATGAACAGCACAAAGAACGCACCGCCTGGGTCAAAGCCCGTACCGAGTGTGAAGTGGCTGAAATCAGCTATGCCAAATTCCAGGAACTGGTGAAACAAGAGCCCAGCCTGCTGTTCCATATTTTCCGTCAGATGGCCACCCGTTTAAGCCGCACCACCCGCAAAGCCGGTGACCTGGCGTTTCTCGATGTTACCGGCCGCGTGGCCGGCACCTTGCTGGAACTGTGCCGCGAACCTGATGCCATGACCCACCCCGATGGTATGCAAATTAAAATTACCCGTCAGGAAATCGGCCGTATTGTCGGTTGCTCCCGCGAGATGGTCGGCCGGGTTCTGAAAGAACTGGAAGAACAGGGACTGGTGTCGGTGAAAGGCAAAACCATGGTGGTCTACGGCACCCGCCCGTCCGTACCGGTACGCTTATAAAACGGCCGTTTTTACCCCATTCCTGCCATGCCCCGCTCTGGGGTAGACTGGTTTTCCACACGGAACGATGGAGCCGGCTATGTCTGATGATTTTCTGTTTGCCGATGATGACCAGCCCGATCAGCACACCGCTGCTGTGCCGGCGGCGGTCTGGCGTATTCTGGTTGCCGATGATGAGCCCGACGTTCACCGCATTACCCGCATGGTGTTATCGGGCTTTCGCTTTGACGGCCGCCGGCTGGAATTGCTCAGCGCCTACAGCGGTGAAGAAGCGCAGCAGATCATGGCCGCCAACGACGATATCGCCATGATCCTGCTGGATGTGGTGATGGAAGACGAACACGCCGGCCTGAATGTGGTGCGCTATATCCGTGAAGAACTGGGCAACCGCTATACCCGCATTGTGCTGCGTACCGGCCAGCCCGGTCAGGCTCCCGAACACGAAGTGATCCGCACCTACGACATTAATGACTACAAAGACAAAACCGAGCTGACCACCACCAAGCTCAATACCCTGATGTATGCCACGCTGCGCAGTTACCGCGACATCTGCACCTTGAATGAACACCGTCGTGGCCTGGAGCGGGTGATCCGCGCCTCAGCCGAAGTGTTCAGCAGTGGGGCCATTAACCAGTTTGCCTCGGCGGTGTTAAGCCAGGTCACCAACCTGCTGGGGCTGGAACAAAGCGCGCTGTATTGCTCCAGTATCGAAACTCCGGATAGCCACAGTGGCCGGCGCTTCCGGGTCCTGGCGGCTACCGGCGAGCTGCAGGAGTTCAGTGATCTGCAATCGCTCGATGCCATTCCACCGCTGGTGCGGGAAGGCTTTGAAAGAGCCATGCGCGAACGCAGCAGCCATTATTATGATGACCATTACATTGGTTATTTCACCTCGCAACGGGGCAGCGAGAATCTGCTCTATGTGCGCTACAACCAGAAGCCCTCAGCGCTGGATCAGCAACTGCTGGAGCTGTATGCCACCAGCGTGGCCATTACCTGGGAAAATCTGCTGATCCGCCAGGATCTGGGGCGTATCTGACCCGGCTCCTGCAGGCCGGATGTTAGCGCCACCTTCAGGCCAGCAGCTGCAGCAGATTATCCACCATCCAGTCCGGTGCCGAAGCCGCAATATCGGCACCGTGGTTGTAGCCGTAGGTTACTGCCGCACAGGCCACCCCCGCCGCCCTGGCCGCCTGCATATCATTACGCGAATCACCGATCATCAGCGCCTGCGCGGGCGCCACCTGTTGCTGCTCACAGGCGTGCAATAACGGCAGCGGCGAGGGTTTTTGTTCGGCCAGATCATCGGCACAGAGCACCAGCGCAAAGTATGGCAGCCAGCCCAGCGATTCCAGCA
>JAEWQT010000261.1 GCA_023399105.1 Pseudomonadota bacterium
GGGTAAATTCAAAAGGCCTGACATGCGGCGCGATTCAGCGCTGACAATTTCCACACGAATAATAAGCATCCGGCACCCGGCGAACTCTTTTGGCCGGGCCCGGTCTACACTGGCTGTCTGAATTCACCCCTTGTTCTGATTCTGCGGAAATTTTATGCGATTACTCCGGGCCCTGTTGTTGCCCAGTCTGTTCCCCACCCTGTTGTTGTCGTTACCGGCTCAGGCCACCGAAGTCAGCCATGAAGAAGACTTACCACCGGCGGTGCCGGTAACCGCCACGGCGGATACCGGTGCAGCTGAGCCGGCGCCGGATACGGCCGCACCGGCACCCCTGGCAGAGGTATTGCCCACCCCGGCCGCATTCGGTCTGCTCGGCAGCGAGATTGCTGCAGGTCAGTTCCGCACCCTGTTCTGGAGCCCGGGCCAGTCGTTCGCCAGCATTGATACCCCGGTGCCGGTGCTGGTCGCGCGCGGCCAGAAGCCCGGCCCGGTGTTGTGCCTGACTGCGGCCCTGCATGGCGATGAGCTGAACGGCATTGAGATGGTGCGGCGACTGATGTACCAGCTGAATCCGCGCAGCATGAATGGCACCGTCATCGGCGTACCCATTGTTAATCTGGACGGCTTCCGCCGCGGCAGCCGCTATCTGGCCGACCGCCGCGATCTGAACCGTTATTTCCCCGGCAACCAGCGCGGCAGCGCCGCCGACCGCATTGCCCACTCGCTGTTTCAGCAGGTGATTACCCCGCACTGCCAGTTTCTGGTCGACCTGCACACCGGCTCACTGAAACGTACCAACCTGCCGCAGATCCGCGGCGACCTCAGCCATGAACCGGTGTTTGATTTCAGCCGTCATTTCGGTGGCATTACCGTTCTGCACGGCGGCGGCGCCAAAGGCACACTGCGCCGCGCCGCAGTGGATGCCGGCATCCCCACGGTGACGCTGGAAGCCGGTGGCCCCAATGAACTGAGCGAAAGCGCGGTGGATGGCGGCGTCAAAGCGCTGGAAACCCTGCTGCAGAATCTGAATATTCAGCCCACCATGCGTTTCTGGGGCACGCCTCAACCGGTGTTTTACCATTCCGACTGGGTGCGCGCCGACCAGGGCGGCATTCTGATGTCGGCCGTTACACTGGGGGCAACGGTCAAAGAAGGCGAAATTCTTGGCCGCGTGGTGGACCCGGTCAGCAACACCGGCAGCGACATTGTGGCGCCCTTCGCCGGCCGGGTGATCGGCATGGCGGCGAATCAGGTGGTGCAGACCGGCTTTGCCGCCTACCACATTGGCGTCCAGAAAGCGGCCGAGGAAGTGCAGCAAGACGCCAGAAATGTGCCCGTTACCGATAGCGCACCGGCTCCGACGCTGGCGCCGGCGGACGAAGAAGCCGCGCCGGCAGCCGGTGAATGCGACGAAAACTGTTAACCCGCCACCGTCTATGCGCTGAGATTGTCCACGCTGCAGGTCTTTTCAGCTAAACTCCGGCTCTGTCAGAGTTTCACGGAAACCTCATGAACCCCTCAACGCTTATCGGCATGCTGGGCGCGCTGGTCTTACTGGCCAGCGTGCTGTTTTTTTCCGCCTCCGACCCGATGCTGTACGTCAATCTGCCCGGCCTCGGCATCGTATTGTTCGGCACCCTGGCGGCCACCTTTATCAGCTACCCGCTCGGTGAAGTACTGCGTATTTTCCGCCTGTTCGGCATTATTCTGCGTAACGAAAAACTCTACTCCAACGACGACATTGAAGAACTGGTGCGCATCTCACGTCTGTGGATGAACGGTAATCTGGCCGCAGTAGAACGCGAGCTGGAACGGGTGCATAACCCCTTTCTGCGCACTGGCGTGCAACTGATGATCGACATGACTCCGGAACAAGACATTCTCGATTTTATGAACTGGCGCATTACCCGTCTGCAGGCGCGCGAACACGCCGAAGCGCAACTGTTCCGGGTGATGAGCAGCTTTGCCCCCGCCTTCGGCATGATTGGCACCCTGGTCGGCTTAATCAACATGATGCAGCACCTGGGTGATGGCAATATGGCCAGCATCGGTCAGCAACTGGCGGTGGCGCTGATCACCACTTTTTACGGCATTCTGCTCGCCAACCTTATTTTCAAACCCGTGGCCGTGAAGCTGGAACGCCGTACCGAACAGCGCCTGATTCTGATGCACATGGTCACCCAGGGTATCAGCATGATGTTCAGTAAAAGCAGCCCGGCCTTAATGCGCGAAACCCTGCGTACCTTCGTGGCCAACTATGAAGACGAACTGCGTTCTGATCACGTTCCGGCCCGGCCACACCGCCCACGTCCGACCCGGCAACAGGGCAATTCATGAGCGACGCAGAAGCGCCCCGTAAGCGCCAGGCCCAGCTCGGCATTCCCCTGACCGACAGCGGCGAAGAAGACAGCTGGCTGATCACCTACCTGGATACCATCACCCTGCTGCTGGTGATGTTTGTGGTGATGCTGGCGCTCAGCGATGGCAAAGGTCCGGGCGCCGGGCCGGGCGATGCCAGTGGGGAAAAAAATCAAAGTGAAGGACTGTTGCTGCACGACAGCGGCCCGGCGGCCATCGCCCTGGGGCAACCGGAACCCGGCCCGCAGGTCAGTACGCCCACCACCACGCCACTGGTGGATCAGAGCCTGCTCAGTGGCCTGAGTGATGACGTGGAAGTGGTCTACGAAGAAGGCAAAGTCAGCTTCCGCATCAGCAGCGAAATCCTGTTCGCCTCGGCGGGCGCCGAACTGGAAGATGGCGGTTACCGGGCGCTGGATCCGTTAATTCCAATTCTGCAGGCATCCCCGCACACCGTGGCCGTGGCCGGCCACACCGATAACCTGCCGATTAATACCGCCCGTTTCCCGTCCAACTGGGAACTGTCGGCCGCCCGTGCCGGCAGCGTGATCCGCTATTTAATAGAAAGCGGGGTTGATCCGGCGCGCCTGCGTGCCGAAGGCTATGCCGATACGCGGCCGCTAACCGCCAACGACAGCGACAAGAGCCGCGCCCAGAACCGGCGGGTAAAACTGACGCTGGAAAGCCAGCCCTGATTCTTTGTAGCCTGCGGCCACTGGCTTAGCCGTAGGCTTATGCCAGCCCTGCCAGCCCCGCCGGGCTGGTTGAGCTGCCACTGCGTGACGGCTTTTTGCGGGCTACGCCCGCGAATTATGCAAGGGGAAGTATCCCCTTGCGAACCCCTCTGGCCCGCGTCCCAGCTATTTCCTCGTTTACCAAAGCCAATAACGCATACGCGGCCAAGGGGCATCCATGCCCCTACCCGCTCGTTTGGAATCATCCAAACGATGCTATTGGCTTTGGCAAACTTCGGGCTGGAACGAATGGGCTGATAAAATAGTGGCGGCTGCGCCGGCTGGGCTTTGCAAGCCGTTGAACGTTCTGGGTTGAGTGTTGGGCGTGCCCGGTATCTTGCTACAACGCTCGCGGAACACTTAACGCCGAACCTTGAACGGCCAATCTGTCTTTTGCTCGCACAGCGCGCCCAATAAAACCATGCCGGCGTAGCCGCTGGGGTTTGTACCGGCCCATTCGTTCCAGCCCGCAGGTGACAAAATCCGGTAGCCATGCCCGGCGGGATGCCGGGCAAGGATCGTGGTACAGGATGTACCTTACGATCCGTGGGCGTTAGCGGAATTTTTCAGCAAGGATCAGCTGGAACGCGGGCCAGAGAGGATTGTAAGGAGACACCTCTCCTTACATCGGGGTGCAGGGGCGGAGCCCCGCAATAGCTGCCACGCAGTGGCAGCCAACCAGCCCGGCAGGGCTGGCAAACAACTAGGGTGTATCCGCCGATACCCGAAACCGCCCCACCAGCTGCTGCAAACTCTGGCTGGCATGCCGCACACTGCCGGCACTGGCCTGCAACTCCTCCATAACCGTTGCCAGCTCGGCCCCCGCCGCTTCGACCTGACGGATTGAGACGCCGTAGAAATGGCTGTGCTCACTGAGATGATTCATCAGGTCAAACATCCGCTGCACCGCCTGCTGCAACACGGCATTATCGCTGCCGGCCGCTTCTGCTGCGCGCAGTCGCTGATCCACTTCCTGCACGCCGGTTTCCATAAACTCGACGGCAGCCCGGGTTTCGTCCTGCAGGCCGGCCACGGTTTGCTGAATCTCCGATGCGGCCTCGGCGGTGCGGCTGGCCAATGACCGTACTTCACCGGCCACCACGGCAAAACCACGCCCGGCATCCCCGGCCCGGGCCGCTTCAATGGCAGCATTCAGGGCCAGCAGGTTGGTCTGACTGGTGATATCGGTAATCATCGCGACGATGTCACCAATGGCACGCATACGGCTGTCGAGGCTCTGTACCCGTTGCGCCGTGGTGTCGACCACGGTACGGATACTGAGGGTACCGGCCTGGGCTTCCTCAAAGCGCTGGCGGGCATCCTGCACCACCTCATCCATGGCATTTTTCATGACCTGAGCGGTGGCCGAGGCTTCCTGAATATCACTCAGCTGTTGTTCCACCAGCCCCAGCATTTTGCCGATCACGGTACGAACTTCCTCACTGGTGTGATGTGCCTGTCCGGTGCGGCTGAGCATTTGTTCGTTGCGCTCCTGCACCAGCGCGGTGGTGGTTTTCACCTGCCCCATAATGCCATCGAGGCTGTCGAGAAAACTGTTGATCCAGCGTCCCATGCCACTGGTTTCATCCCGCGCTAACTGGGTGGTATCCAACCGTTGCTGCAGGTTGCCCTCACCTTCCGCCAGTGTCCGGATCAGCCGGGTAGTGGTTCGCAACCGCTGTGCCACCAGACGCGGACCGGTACTGGCAAATACCCAGACCGAGGCCAGCAACAGCAGGCTGTTGAGGGCCAGCGTCGGCCATAAACCAAAGGGCGAAAAATGCTGCAGCAAGGTGGTGGTTCCCAGCAACCCCAGCACCGTCAGCAGATAGGTTTTGATCAGGCCAACACTGACCGAGCGGCGCCGGTACACCTCTTCCAGATCGCCTTCACACATCATGCCCCAACGGTCGGGCGAGCCAGGCAGCTGAAAGGTCACCCCTTTGCCGATCACCGGAATATGGCGGTAATCGGAATACCCGGGATAACGTACAAACAGGTTGCTGCCATGGGCGATGGTTTCGCGTACGCCCGGGTGCAGCTCGCCGGTGGCCGGGTCGGTAAAGTGTAACTCCAGTTCGGTATGCTCTTTTACCCGCACCGTACCCCAGCGCGTGTGTATGCCCTGTTTCAGGTTTTCACCATGACTGAAGGTGCTGTCTTCAAAGCGTGAACGGGACAGCGCCGTGCCCGGCTGAATGTCGGGGTCAAAGGACGACTGCACCATAAACAAATAGTTATCGCCGGATTCCGGATACACATGGCCGGCTTCGCGCTGAATCAGATCACCAATCACATCATTGGGAATGCGCGCACACAGGCACAGCTGGCGGCCATCGTCACTTTGCCAGGGCTGATAAAACATCAGCGTTACGGCATCGTGAAAAGAGGACACCGACGGCCCCAGCTGCAGGGTCACCGGGTCGCGGTAAGGGCCATGCAAAAAGGGCTGCTGCAAGCCACGCGCTAAGGCCCGCTGCAGCGTCTCAGTGGCGTGGGTTTTGCCGCTGCGGCCGCTTGCGGTAGACACCAGCACGGAACCCCGGGCGTCCACTACCATTAATTCGGAACTGTCGCGCAGCTGCTGGTGGCGGCGCTGCTGCAATTCCGGCCACTGACGGGCATCGGCATTACTGAGCTGACGGCTGAGTTCCTGCAGTTGCTGCCAGTGGTTATCCGTCCATTGCTGCAGCAAACGCACCCGGGTAGCGGCGACACCGGTAAAAATTTCTTCCACCACCGGATACAGATTGCGGTTCA